>DDEO01000090.1 GCA_002336725.1 Bacteroidetes bacterium UBA1952
CACGTCATTGCGGGCTTGACCCGCAATCTCCATAATTCTGTGTTCTGGAGACTATGGGGTAGTTTATAATTATAGATGACAACCATGGCAACGGTGGAAGTAGCACCCGGAAGGGAATAAATAGACTTTCGCAAGAGGTCTATAGAAGCCAAAGGTTTCCAATGTCGCAGGTGTCCAATTCTCCAATGTCGCAAAGCGATGTCCAATATCCGCCTTCGGCGGATGTCTAATTCCTACAATATTCCCAATGCTTCCATCAGCAGCGCAATGCCGAGGTGAACGATGATGCCGCCATAAATAGAACCGGTGCGCAGCGACAGCACACCGAGGATCATGCCGCCGAAAAAAGAACTCACCGCCTCGGCAATGGGCTTGTCGAAATGGATGACCACATAGAACATACACATCGGCAAGACGACTTTCTCGCCCGCAAAACGTGCGAAATGCAGAATCAGAAATCCCCGGAAAAAGAACTCTGTTACCACATAATCGAGGCTGTAAACCGTTTCGTAAATCGCTGTTAGCAGCGTATTGTGCGGCCCGCCGGGCGGCAGATCAAGGTGAGCCGCACGCGGATACATCTCCTGAAAATCGGGTTGCTGCGCCGCCCACAGCAGCGGGATGAGCATCAGCGCCAGCAAAACAAAATAAGGCCGCAACGAAGCATTCCGGATGCTGAATCCATAAAGCGGCATCCGCCGGAAATCCCGCGAAAGAAGCCAGAAAAACAGGGTAGGGATGCCGAGCAACACCAGCCCGCCACCGTTGTAGAGATATTTCCAGACAATGGTTTGGTATTCCGGCGAAATATGATCGCGGATAAGCGGATAGGGCTGAAACCACGCGCGTACCGAAAACAACACCACGGCCACCCCAACGCCCAGCCACAGACGCGCATCGCGCAGACCTTTCTCCTGTGGGTAAAAAATCATTTGCAGGCCATAGCCGCCACCGAAGGCCGCGCCATAGAGCGCCAGATACTTCAACAGCCGCGCCGTTTGCGTGGCGCTGCCATCTATCCAAACGCTTTCGCCGCCCCGGCTTTCGTTGAACCACAGCGCCAGCACCGAAAAAGCCAACCCAACAGTCAGTTCCCACACAAAGCGGGGCCGGCGGACGAAATCGCGCAGGTAGGAGAGGATTTTTTTCAAGGCAGAAGTGTGGTGGAAGGAAGAGAGGGGAAACGAATGTGGGTGCCTTCGCTGAACGAAGATCAGACTAAAGAAGTATGGCCTTTGCTCGTTCGGCCAAAGAATTTTGGGAAAGCAAACAGCATATCATTCCTGTCCTGTGCAGGCTATGCCGGGCCTTGCAGTCGCCATGATTTACATATCGTTTGGTAGTTAATGTGGTTTTGTCCGCCTGCTTACCGCAGGTCAATCTCGGTGTTGTCGCCGATATGCAGGCTTTGGGAGCTGCCGCGCACAAAGGCATCATTGCCGATGATGGATTTATGCAGGGCTACGTCTTTCAGTTCGGCATAGGAGCCAATGATAGAATCGCGGATGATAGAACGCTCGACAACCGTGTTTTCGCCAATCGAGACGTTGGGGCCAATGATGGCATGGCGGAGCGTACAGCCGGGCGCTATCTGAACGGGCGGGATGATCATGGCTTGTGGGTGGCGGGCAGCAAGCTCGGCGAGGCGTGTCGGGAAACGGCCCTTCTCCACCATCTGTTGCAGGAAAATGGCACTTGTGGCCAGCAGCGATTCCTTTTTGCCGCAGTCATACCAGTTGGAGACCCGGAAAGCATCAAAGCATATCCCTTCCTGAATCATCTCCTGAAGGGCATCGGTGAGGGGCAAATCTTCCTTGCCCGATTCCGGAAAATGGGCCATCTCGCGGTCCAGAATCCGAAACAAAAGCCCCGTCTCGCGGATGTAGTAGATGCCCACCATCGCCATATTGCTTTTAGGGATAAGCGGCTTCTCGACCACGCGCAGGATGCGGTTGTTAATATCTATCTCGGCTACGCCAAAAGAGCGCGGGTCGTCCACCTTGCGCACCGCTATCTGCGAAACGCCGGAGGCGAGTACTGCCTCGGCATCATACTCGGCCACCGTGTCGCCCAGGACGATGATGATATCTTCTTCCGGATCTATCAACTTGCGCGTGAGCCAAACGGCCTGCCCAATGCCGAGGCGATCGGGCTGCTGAACAAACCGGCAGGCCAGGTTGGGATATGCCTGCGCTACATAATCCTGGATTTTCTCGCCCAGATAGCCAACGACAAACACAAACTCCTGCACGCCCGCCTCCAGGAGTCGATCCACGATGCGGGAAAGGATTGTTTTTCCGGCAATGGGAATCAATGCTTTGGGATGCGTCTAGGTGAGCGGACGCAGGCGGGTGCCGGCACCGGCCACGGGAATGATAGCTTTCACGGGCGGGGGAGGGGAATAGGCCGAAGGTAAGACGTGGGTATAAAGAGTGGTAATAATGCGGGGGATACAAATAAAATGTGCCATCTGTATAGGAAGCGCATTTGTTTTTTGCCGTACATTGCAGTTCTTTTATTTTGGCACTCTTTTTCCAGAACTTTTTCTTAGAAGCATGAAGTCTCTTTACGCGCTTACACTTCTTTTGTTGATAAGCATTGGTGCATCGGCGCAGGTTATAAGCAATGCTCCGGAGCAAGAATGCATCAATGCCATTCCGGTGTGCGCAGCCGGTTACTCGCAGGCCAATTCTTATAGCGGCTTTGGCGCAACGCAGGAATTGAACTCCACCAACCAGGGCTGCCTGTCCTCTGCCGAAAGAAACGACGTGTGGTATCTCATCACCGTTTCCAGCACCGGGCAGTTCAACCTGAACATTACGCCCAATAACCTGCAAAATGACTATGATTTTGCCATCTGGGATGTTACCGCAAACGGTTGTCAGGATATCTATAACGGTGCCGGCCCCATCGCCTGCAATTACTCCGGCTCGCCCGGCATAACGGGGCTGAACACTACCAACGCCAACGCAGGTATGTCGCAGTGGAGCCCCTCCATAACTGTAACTGCCGGACAAGTTCTGGTACTGAACGTTTCCAATTACAGCACTACCCAAGACGGTTATACCCTGGATTTTACGGGATCTACGGCGCAGTTCCTCGATACGGTAAAGCCTTTTTATAAAGGAACCGTCGTCCGGTGTGGCACGGTTGCCGATAGTGTGGATGTGATTTTCTCGGAATCTATCGTCTGTACTTCCATCGCGCCCGACGGCTCCAACTTCGCCCTCAGCCCGCTGCCGCCCGGCATTCAGATAATTGGTGCGCGCGGCCTCACCTGCGCGGGCAGTTCGAAGTATAGCAAGACAATACGCCTGAAATTTTCCGGAACATTGCCCGCCGGAACTTATACACTTTCCGGCTCCAAAGGCTCCAACAACTCGTATTTGCAGGATGCCTGCGGAAACGATCAGTTGCTCGTCGGCAACGGCGCTACCATCACCTTCGCCA
>DDEO01000107.1 GCA_002336725.1 Bacteroidetes bacterium UBA1952
AGATGGCGGGCTTGACTTGCAAGCCTGACAACCCGCATTGTGGAGATGGCGACTCAAGGCCGCCATGACGGTTTACGTACGCGGGAAAACCAAGCATACGTAACACATTAAAACGCCTAAGACGCAGGGGCTACCCATCCGTCAGACGATTTCCCAGCTTTCAACCGCGCCCGCTACCACCTGAAACATCGGGTGCGGTGTCCATTCGACTACCCGGCTCATCTGGCTGAACCGCTCCGGGTCGCGCACTTCCAGCTTGCCCAGCAGATGGCGGGTTTCATAACCAATTTGCCCGGACGTTACCAGCATCAGATCGGGCTTAAAATCCCAATCAATCTTTTCTTTATCAAAGTTGTAGCCTCGCGCAACAGCCTCTTCATAAATAACTGCCAGATACTGATTGATTCGGCTCAGTGGATCACTAGTCTCCTTAAAGCGCGTCAGTTGCGGATGATTGCGATAGCCTTTCGTTTTCCCTCCCAACACGTGTTTGGCCAGCAGGGTTTCGCGCCAGAGTGCTACCAGCCCTTTGGCATCTAAATATTGTGGATGGAGCGACCAGATTCTCATAATGATTTTCTATTGAGTTTTCAATATCACGGTTCCGTGACGATGCATAATTTCCTTTTCTTCTTTCTTGAGTTGCAGATAAGCCGCCTGGATTTCCATAATAACGCGCACATCGTTGCCGGCGGCTTCCAGCTTTTGCAACAGCAGCGCCTCCATCATCTTGAGTTTTTTCAGCTCAAAGTATTGCAGGCAGCTTTCCACTTCCATCGGGATGCGCAACTCGCCCTGCGTCGTCAGGATGCCGAATTTGGCCTCCCAGTTATCGCTTATCATATCGTTGGGATGCAACAAATTAGCTATCTTCTGACGAATAAGCGGGTCGGGATGGTTGATAAAAACATCCGCGCCGGGTGCAGCGCCGGTATCGTGATAACGGGCAAAGTAATCGTCGAAAAGCTGCCGCACCTGCGACGTGGTAATCAGTTCCGGATCCACGCGTTCTTCTATGATTTGCGCCGTCGTAAGGCCCTCTTCCGCCACTGCGCTACCGTGCTCCAGCAACACCGAAATCAGCTTCCACTCCTGCGCTTCTTCGGCGGTTTGCGGTAGCTTTTCGGCGGCGGCGGCATCGGGCGGCGGCGCAGTAATATCCGGAACGGGCTGACTGGTTTGGGCCTGCGCCTTTTTGCGCTGTTCGCCTTCGGCCCGCTCGCGGATGTGTTTGTTAACCAGCGTGTTCAGTCCTTCCGGATCTACGCCCAGGCCGGCGGCGGCAGTCTTGAGGTAGTGGTCGCGCAGCGTAAAATCTTCGGGGCGGATAAAACGCGAAATGCTTTGCGCAATTTCGTTGGCCAGTTTGGAGCGCAAAACCGGGTCGTTACCTGCTTCTTTCAGCCCCGCCTCCAGCCGGAAACCAATAACATCGCGCTTGTTTTCGGCAATGAATTTCCGGAAATGTTCCGACCCTTTTTCCTGCACAAACGAATCCGGGTCGGCCCCTTCGGGCAATAAAGCCAGTTGCACGTTAAAGCCGCTTTCGAGCGCCATATCCAGCCCGCGCAGCGCCGCCTTGATGCCCGCCGCGTCGCCGTCGTAGAGGATGGTGATGTTTTTGGTG
Source organism: Bacteroidetes bacterium UBA1952 (assembly GCA_002336725.1). GTDB lineage: Bacteria > Bacteroidota > Bacteroidia > Chitinophagales > Chitinophagaceae > UBA1952. The sequence goes on from DDEO01000107.1 coordinate 1,628, forward strand.
AGGCGGCCAATGATGCCAAGCTGATCTTCGGTAAGCGAGGTTCCGGAAGAAGCCACCACGTTTTCCACGCCGCTCTGGTGCAGCGAAATCACATCGGTATAGCCTTCCACGAGCAGGCATTCGTCGGCGCGGCCAATGGCGCTGCGTGCCTGAAACAGTCCGTAGAGCGTGCGGCTTTTGTTGTACAGCTCGTTTTCCGGCGAGTTGATGTACTTGGGAGCACGATCGTTGCTTTTGAGCAATCGTGCGCCAAAGCCAATGACGCGGCCCGTCATGCTCTGAATGGGGAAAATCACCCGACCGCGATAGACATCGTAGTAGCGGCCATCGCGGTTTTTGACCAGCCCCAGCTTTTCCAGGAGTTCCGGCTTGTAGCCTTTGCCCACGGCAGCATCATAAAAGGCGTGTCCATTTTCCGGGCAATAGCCAAGCCGAAAATCCTCAATTGCTTTGGGGCGCACGCCGCGATGCTTGAAATAAGAAAGCCCTACGGCCTGCCCTTCTTCGGCTTCCCGGAGCGTTCCGGAAAACCACTGTGCGGCAAATTCGGCCACCACGCGCAGCCCTTCTTCCTGCTGTTGCTGCGCAATTTGTTCCTGCGAACGCTCGGTTTCTTCTACCTCAATCTTGTAAAAACCGGCCAGCCATTTGATAGCTTCGGGATAGTTGAGCTTTTCGTGTTCCTGAACAAACGTAACCGCGTTGCCGCCCTTGCCGCAGCCAAAGCATTTAAAAATCCCCCGCGCCGGATTGACGTTAAACGAAGGCGAACGCTCGTTGTGGAACGGGCAGTTGGCGATATAATTCACCCCGCGCCGCTTGAGCTGCAAAAACTGCCCAATGACTTCTACGATGTCGGTGCGCTGGTTGACGGCATCTATGGTGGATTGCAGAATCATTTCCGGAAAGGCAAAGGTAAAATGGCCCAATGGCTCAATGGCTCAATGTGCTGGCAGGCCTTTAATGCGCTAATGCGAAGTTGCATTTTCGTTTCCCATCTCCCCTTCCTTCGGAGGGGGCTGGAGGGAGGCTTCTTTCTTATAAATATGCTTCGTTTGATGCACGGGTTTGCCCACGATTTTGCGCAGCAGATTGCGCACTTCGCGGTCGGCTTTGAGGATTACTTTTTTCAGCGGCTCTTCGGGGCGGCCATAAAAGCTGGTAACGTGGAAATAATCTTCCGGCTCGGCGGGGCGTGGTGAGAAATAATAGTTGGACACGCAGCACCGGCTTCCATCGACGGTTACTTTGCTCACCGAGTGAATGGAAGTGCGGTTGGTAATCATCAGCGCCAGCCGGTTGAACTGCGAAACGATGGTGCGCTGCGGCTTGTCGGGGCCGTGGTCCCAAAGCTCCAGGTTGCCGCCGTTTTCCGGTTTCCAGTCGGGCGTAACATAATAAAGCAGGTTCAGGACGCGGTAGAGTTTGCGGTCGTTGTCGTGCGAGTTGTCTAAGTGTGGGTTCAGGAAGTTGTCTTTTCCCATTAGGCTGATGCCACCGGCGTAGAGCAGCTCGTCGGGCTTCATTTCCGGAATGGCGGTGATTTCTTCCACGATTCGCACCACTTCCGGCTCCTGAAAGGCATAGATAATTTCCTCGAGCAGTGGGTTGTAGAGGTTCATCTGCGCCGCCACTTTTTTGTATTCGCGGATGCTGCGCCGCTCGGCCATCTGCGCCGGGTCGGGGAAGGCGGCGTGTATTTGGCGGGCAATTTCCTCCGGCAAAAGATCATCCACAAAGCAGGAGCGGATTTGCCCTTCACGGGTAAAATCGGTGTGCAATCGGGCTTTTTCTGCCGTTAATCGCGCAATAATCATTTGCGCGAGCTGCCGGCGGCTATAGGGTGATTGGGGGGCATCCATGATTTAAAGGTAGCGGAAGCGGCGCTTTCGTCGGATTAGGGTGCAGGCTGCGCCTGCTTTCATTTATGCAGGCGCAGCCTGCAAAATAGTCTGACATAGGCACAGCCTATGCCAAACGTTTTTCTACGGGCGCAAAATCATCTCTGCCAGAATTAAATCCTCCGGCGTGGTGATCTTGAGGTTGGTTTTTTCGCCGGGGACAAGATGAACGGCATGGCCGGCGCTTTCCCACACGGTGGCTTCGTCGGTGAAAGAATCCCGGAAATCCTGCGCAAAAGCGGCTTTGATTTTTCCGGAAATAAAAGCCTGCGGTGTCTGCACCGAGCGCAGCGCCTCGCGGTCCACTGCGCGGCTGCTATTTCCGGAAATCGCGCGGATGCTATCCGTAACCGGAACGACCGGAATGGCGCTTTCATGCGCGGCGGCTTCGGCAATGCAGCATTGAATCAACTGCGGCGAAACCAGGCAGCGTACGCCGTCATGCACCAGAACAATGGCATTTTCCGGAACCACCGCCAGGCCATTGCGCACGCTTTCAAACCGCGAAGCACCGCCCACAACCAGTTCTATATCTATCCTTTCCGGAAAAGCCTGAAGCACGATTTGCGCCTTGCTGAGGTCGGCGGCGGGCAACACGAGGATGAGGTGAATATCCGGGCGGGCTTGCAGAAAGGCGGCTATCGTATGCGCCAACACTGGTTTTCCAGCCAGCGGCAGAAATTGTTTGGGGATGGCCGTGCCCATGCGGCTGCCGCTGCCCCCGGCAACGATGACGGCATAGACGGGCAAAGAGGAGTTCATAAAAAGGAGGCGAAGGTAAAGGCAGTATTTTATGGACAGTTTTTCCGTTCGTGGTCTAGCCAGGCCTGCCATTTCCGTAAGGCTTGAAGCAGCTTTTGCTCCAGACTGCTCACTTGCACTTCAAATGACACGGTCTTCTGCCGGGGCCAGGCCGGTTTAATAGGCAGTTCGTCTATGCTATAGAACAAGCCATACACCTCGCTAAAACAGATGCCATCATAGACATACTTTTTGTCTTCTTCTTCAAAAGAATAACGGTTGATGGCTTCATCTAACAACTTCTGAACGCCTTCCCAAACAGGTCTGGTTCCGGAAATAATTTCTTCCGATATGGCTTTAGCGACTGTCAGTGCTGCGCATCTTTTGTCTGGCAAGGGCAGGTTCAGTTCCCGCAGTGTAGCGAAAAAATACGCTTCTATTTCCCAGCCGTCCGCACTTTCTGTCAATCCGGCCAGAATGCGGAGTGAGGGAGAATCATAGCCTTGCTACAGGGCTGATAAAGCCATCTCCGGTAGCTGCCGGATGTGGCGACTGTCTAATACAAACCGGGCAAGCGCAACTGAAAGGTTCATAACACCTTTCGTCTTTCGTCTTTCGTCTTTTGTCTTTTGTCTTTAATCTTTCGTCTCTAATCTTTTGTCTTTTGTCTTTTGTCTTTAATCTTTCGTCTTTCGTCTTTTGTCTTTTGTCTTTTGTCTCTCGTCTCCCCGCTCCCTCGGAGAGGGGCCGGAGGTGAGGCTCCTACTTCACATTCCCCATCAACCGCTTCACGAGCGGCGAAAGGGCGATAATCACCACACCGGCAATCACGGCATAGATGGCAAACTGCTTGTAGCCTTCGGAATAAACGGCCAGTTTTTCGGCGGCAGTGGCGGTCTCGGAAGGCGAGATGGCTTCGCCAAAAAGGCCGGCGACATACTGCCCGTAGGCCGAAGCCAGAAACCACATCCCCATCATAAAGCCCTGCAATTTGTGGGGCGCCAGCTTGGTCATCAGCGAAAGGCCAATGGGCGACAGCGCCAGTTCGCCGAAGGTGAGTACGAAATACGCAAAGGTGAAAATATTGAGCGAGGCCACACCATTGACCGCCGTAAACTGACCGGAGAAAAACAGGTAGTAGCCGAGGCCGAGCAGCAAGAAGGCAATGCCGAATTTGACGATGCTGTTAGGCTCCAGCTTCCGCTTGTTGAGGCCCAGCCACAAGAGGCCCACGAGCGGCGCAAAGATGATGACGAACAGCGAGTTGGCCGAGTTGTTCACCATATTCGGGTCTATGGGAAGGCCCAAAAGATTTTTGTGGAGATGCTCGGCGGCATAGAGGCTGAGCGAACCACCTGCCTGCTCGAAAATGGCCCAGAAAACGATAGAGAAAATAATGAACACCAGCGCCGCCACCAGTTTGCCGTTCTCGGCACGGGTGAGCTTTGTCATTTCATAAATGAGATAAACGATGCTGAACGGGCCGATGATTTTCATAAAAATATCGGTGTAGTGTGTGTTGGAAACCATCGTGATGATGAGCGGCACCAGCACCAGCGAACCCACATAAACGGCCCACTCCTGCCAACGCTTGTTGCGAAAAACGGCATAGTCAATCGGCGGACGACCAATCGGGCCGAGGTTTTTCCGGGAAAAAACGAAGGTTATCAGGCTAATGGCCATCACCACGGCTACGAGGCCAAAGGCCACATTCCAGCGGCTCGCTTCCGGAATGATGCCGGTTCCGATTTCGCCCTTGCCCACCCCAATCATCAGGATGCCGCCGAGGAAAGCGCCGATATTAATGCCGGAATAAAAAAGGGAAAAACCGGCATCGCGGCGCGGGTCGTTGGGCGCGTAGAGCTGCCCCACCATCGAGGAGATGTTGGGTTTGAAAAAGCCCGTTCCGATAATCAGAAAGGCAATGCCCATGAAGAAAAACTTATGTGGATCGACCGCCAGGATGAGGCTGCCGGTAATCATGAGCAGGCCGCCCCAGAAAAGCGATTTTTGAAAGCCCAGAATCTTATCGGCAAACATACCGCCGATAAAAGTGAAGGCATACACCCAGGCCTGCGTGGCACCGTATTGCAGGTTGGCCGCGCCTTTGGCCATGCCCAGTTGATACACCATAAAAAAGGTGAGCATTCCGCGCATCCCGTAGAAACAGAAACGCTCCCACATCTCGGAGAAGAACAAGGCCCAGAGTTGCTTTGGGTATTTTCCGGAAAAAGACTGGATATTTTGCAACTGCGCTTCGTGGGCGGCCAGCGCGGCGGGGTCGGTGTATTGAACGTCGGCGGGGTTGGACATAAATGGGAGAAGTCTGTTTTAAGAGTGGGCAACCCAGCACCGGATTGCGGGTTTAAATGTAGCGACGGAACGGCTTATGAGCGATAGCAGGCGGCATCTGCCCCCGGAAAACAGCGCCGATGCCATCGAAAACTTAAGAAAGTATTTGATCCTGTAAAAACTTCGATTAGTTTTGTAACCCTTGATTAAATATAAAGCGTTCCTAACAAATATCCTCCTGACAGCTTATAATATGTGGATGCACCCAGTGCATATTTTCCGGAAAAAGAAGGCCCGGAGCCTGCCGCCCCTCGTTCGCCTCTGGGGCGGAATGCTGGGACTATGTCTCGCCGCCTTTGCAACGCAGGCGCAGCAACCCAAACCGAACCCCATTTATACACCGCATGATCCTTACCCGGAGACCTTAGAGGCCGTGCGTATGCTGCAAAAAAAGGGAGATTTTCCGGCAGCCTACAAAACTTTGCGGCAATACATCGTTCCGCGCGATCCGCAGGCCATTCCGGCAGAAGCCATCTGGTATGCAGCCCAGCTTGCCTATCTGAATCAGGACGCAGAGGCCGCCGGTGGGTATTACGATAAAGTATTTGCCCGGCTCTCGAAAGATCCGGTTTTTATTGCCGATTACGGGGGATTTCTGATGAATCAGCGGCAATACCGGAAAGCAATCGGGGTGCTGAAACAGCAACAGGACGACGCGCTGAACCGCCTCTATCTGGCCCGAACCTATTATTGGCAGGGCGATTACCTCCGCGCCCGAAAGGTCATCCAGACTTTTTCGGCGCAGGAGCGCGAGATGGACTTCATACGGGATTTCATTTATGAATTCAACCTGGCGAAAAGCGCCCGCTTAGAGGCCGGGCTGGTTTATCATACCGACGATCAGCCCTTGCAATACACGCAGGAGAACTTCCGGATAGCCCGAAAGTTCAATAATTTTCTGGAGCCGCTGGCCGAGGTCAATCTGGGGCAATTCGCCAGTGATAGCGGCTCGGCGGGAGCAACTATCCTGCGGCTCGGCAACCGTTTTCATATCAATCCGATCAAGACCGACGTAACGGTGCGGCTCGGCAACTTCAGCATCCGGAAAGATGCCGGATTTCTCTATCAGCTTCAGCTACGCACGCAACTTTCCGGAATTTTTTCGATCGATGCCAACCTGGGCCGCGAGCCTTATCTATATACCATTGCCAGCACCGTTTCGCCCGTTACTTATGACGATAAGACGCTGGCGCTGAATGTGGACAGCCGGTGGTTGCAGGGGCGGTTTCAATACAGCGCCAACGATTTTGGCGGCAACACTATCAACAACACGAGCCTGTGGCTGCTGATTCCGGTACTCAACAAAAAAACTTTCCGCATGAAGCTGGGCTATGCCTATCAATACAGCAACGCCGATAGCTCGAGGTATGTCCCCAAAGCCAGCCCGGTAACGATGGAGAAAAATATAGCCGGGATTTACAACCCCTACTTTACGCCTGCCAATCAGCAAATCCACAATGTGCTGTTGCAGCTTCAGGTTTTTCCGGCATCGCGTCTGTCGTTTTCGGCGAGTGCTTCGGTGGCGCTTTCGGCCACTATCGACAATCCGTATCTGTACACCGTTCAGAACGCGAATGGAGACGTGTCGGTAGTGCGCGGCTTCCTGCCAACAGGTTATCATCCTGCCGAAGGAAAACTTTCAGCGGATTATAAGGTGTCTGACCGGCTGCGCCTGACTGCCGGTTATCAATATGCAAATTTGTTTTTCTATAAAGGTCATTCCCTGAACCTCTCGTCCAGTATTCTTTTTTAAACAAAAAACCATGCGGCCCGGCTCCCGAAAATATCGCTCTCTGTTTGCCTTCTCACAGGCCCGCAGGGTGAAGCACCGCGACAAGGCCGTGCTGCTGACGCTGGTAATCGCCGGCTTCCTAAGCATCATTCGCTTTGGCGACTGGTGGTTTCGCCCGGAGCATATCAACGGATTCTGGCCTTATGTCATCCTGAGTCTTTTCTTCTGGTATAGCATTCTGCGGCTGATTCTCATCTGGATTAACTACCTGAAAGTCCGGAATGTAACTGCGCCGGAGCCGGAAGGCGGCCTGCGCGTAGCCATCTTCACCACAAGCAGTCCGGGCGAGCCGGTGGAGATGTTTGAAAAAACGCTGGCCGCCTGCGCCCGCATCGGCTATCCACACACCACGTATCTGCTCGACGACACGCGCGACCCGGAATTCCGGAAATGTGCCGAGCGCCACGGCGCTGTATGGCTGGAACTGGTGGGCCTTCCGGGCGCAAAAGCCGGAAAGATAAACGCCGCGCTAAAGCTTACGCAGGAGGAATTTATCCTCGTCCTCGACCCCGACCACATTCCTTTTCCGTATTTCTTCGACCACACGCTGGGCTTTTTCAAAGATCCGGAAGTGGGTTTTGTGCAGGTTACGCAGGCCTATTACAATCAATATCGTTCGTTTACGGCGCGGGGTGCCGCCGAGCAGACTTATACGTTTTACGGACCTACGCAGATGGGCCTTTTTGGCGTGGGCGGCGCGGTGGCTATCGGGGCCAACTGTACCTTCCGGCGGGCGGCGCTCGAGAGCATCGGCGGGCACGGCATCGGACTGGCTGAAGACCTGATTACCTCCATCCGCATTCATGCACAGGGCTGGAAATCTGTTTACAATCCCGTGGTGGTGAGCCGTGGGCTGGTTCCGGAAGATTTTGGCAGTTTCTGCAAGCAACAACTCAAGTGGAGCCGTGGCCTTTTTGAAGTGCTTTTTGCGGAAGTGCCGCGTTTATTTAAAAATCTGAGCGGCTGGCAGCGCCTCACCTACCTCACGATTACGACGTATTATCTGGTAGGCGCAACGGCTTTTTATTTTACGCTGGTACCGTTTCTGTTTTTCCTCACCCACCTCAACGCCGCGCAGATGGACTTCACCGAGTTTCTGCTTTATGGTGCGCCTATTGTGTTGATAGCGGTTGCTATTTATCTGTATGTGCAGAAATGGCTGGGACATCGCAAAACAGAGCGCGGGCTGCACTGGCGGGGTATGATCCTGAAGTATGCGTGCTGGCCGGTGTTTCTGCTGGGCTTTCTGCTGGGCGTTGTGGATGCCGACATTCCGTATATCCCAACGGCCAAGCGGGCTGTGCGCGGCTATTTTACACCCTTTGCCAGGCCGTTGGTGGCGCATATCATTCTCTTTGTCATTGCGGTTGTGGTGCTTTTTTGCTATCGCCGGTTTTATGCCACCGAAACGCATTTGCTGGCTACGCGTCAAATCGTGTGGGCCATGCTGGGCTTTGCCACTATCTCGCTCGTGATGAGCATCGGCGGCGTTTATGCGGCCTTGTCTTCCAACAACCTGAGCGAGGAAGATGCGTGGGATGCAGTAAACATTAAGGATATTCAATAAAAAAACAGCTTTCCTATGACACGCAATAAACTAGTCAGAATATTATACCTGGTGGCCGCGCTGCTGCTGGGCATTGGCGTGGTCTATGGCCTGAGCCGCGTCGGCATGGAAGCGAAAGGCCCGGTAGAAACTGTTCTCGACAAGGCAAGCGATGTGGTCGAGAATATTGAAACCGATATTATCCTATCTAAAAGAACCGAAAAACGGGCCGACCGGCTGGAATGGTTGCAGGCCTATAAGGCTGATAAGAAAAAGCTCACGGGCGTACAGAAAATCCTCTTTGGCGCTTATGACAACAACGCCATCACCGACTTCCGGCCCATCATCAATCTGGAAGACACGCTGCACACCACTTTTCCCGTCATCCACATCTATACGGCGTGGGGCAGCAAGCGGGAGGCCGCTTTTCCGAAGGAAAAAGTGCAGAGTATCGTCCGTCTGGGTTCCATCCCGTCGATAACCTGGGAGCCGTGGCTCAGCGCGTTTGAGGATGCCCAAATGCCCGGCCTGCGCCCTTCCGGCGAGCGCGACAAAAACGGCCTCAAGGACATCACCGCCGGTCTTTATGACGATTATATCCGGCAATGGGCCACGCAGGCGCGGCAAGTGAAAAGCCCCATCATCCTGCGCTGGGCACACGAGATGAACGACCCCTACCGCTATCCGTGGGGACCGCAGAATAATTCTCCGGAAGATTTTAAAGCCGCCTACACACACGTCCATCGCATCTTCAACGAGCAGAATGTCCGGAATGTACTCTGGGCCTGGAGTCCACACCCGAGCTACGGCCATTTCAACGATTACTATCCCGGCGATTCGCTGGTGGATTATGTGGCGCTCGGCACGCTCAACTATGGCACCGTGGCCAACTGGAGCAAGTGGTGGACGTTTGATGAAATCTTCGGCAGCCACTACAAAGATCTTGCGGTCTTTAAAAAACCCATGATCCTCTCCGAGTTTGGCAGCCTGAAGGTGGGCGGCGACCGAGTGAAATGGTTTGCAGATGCGCTGAGCAGCCTGCCCAAAAAATATCCGCTTATCCACATGGTCTTTTTCTTTCACTACGACGACGACCGCACGACCACGCAGCAAAGCCTCGACTGGTCTTTTATCCGGGATAAAAACATTGTGGAGATGCTGCGCCGCGAGATCGATACGCTCCGCGAAAGGTAGCGGCGTTGCCTAGAGGCTGTTTGAGTTGAAGAGTTGTTTGAGACAAGCCATGAGATCAGAGGATTGAAGCCTGGAGAGCAGAATAGATCCCGTCCCATTGGTGCTGTGTCGCTTTTAGCTGCACTAAAAAGCTGCCTGTCCCGCCATCGGCGGGAACCGGCTTCTGGGCTACCTTTTTTCCGCAAAAAACGTGAGTCTCGTTTTAAAATAGGTGATAATCAACGTTTTATATGCTTTATCGTTAGCGGACGGCCTTGATTTTTCGGCGTTCAGAAAATCCGGTGAAGGGGCGTTAAAAAATTTGCACGGTCCGAAGCGCGTCCTGAAAGGCGGGGTCCCGACTTTAAAGTTGGGACAAATTTTAGCCCCGAAAGCGGATTTTTAGCCAGAAAAATCACAGCCTTGAACTTTTGCTTCAAGGCAAAAGAAGACAAAAGATGGACGCTCTATCCGAGATTCACGTGCAAAAAAGGTAGAAAGAAATACCGCCCACAGCGTATTTACCCCACAAATCACCAAAGATCAGCGATACGGAGCAGGATATAATCCAAACAGCTTCTACGGAAAAATGCAAATCGGCGCGTTGGTTTTCACGCTCCGGAAAAGCTCGTCCACTTCGTCATCGCTCACGGCAATGCAGCCGTTGGTCCAGTCGCGAAGGCGAAAAACCCATATGGGCAGTTTCAAGCGATTGGGCCGACCGTGAATTTTGATGTCGCCGCCGGGAGATTTTCCTTTTGCGCTTGCGTAGGCCCGCTGCGAAGCCGTTGGGTAAGAAATGCCGAGGTTTTTATGGTAGCCGCTATTGGGGTTGCGGTCGTTGATGGTGTAGCAGCCTTCGGGGGTGCGCTCGTCGCCTTCAAAATGCTTTTGGCCTACCGGTGCGTCGCCGAGGCGGATGGTGTAGGTTTTCAGGAGCTGTCCGTTCCGGAAAGCCAGCATTTTCCGGGATTTTTTATACACCGCCAGGCTGTCTATTACCGCGTTTTGCGACAGCGGCGTTTGCTCCGACGGGCGGCAGCCTGCCGTCGCCAGCAAGAGCGCAGTTATTCCGATAAGGGTTTTCATTTCCGGGACCTGCAATTTCCGGAAATCAGCCCGACCCGCCAAGCCCGGACGGCGCTTTCGGAAGAATATTCATTTCCGGAAGAGCATCCGGATTTCCGGAAAAAACAAAAAAACCTATAAGGTCTCCAAGACCTTATAGGTTTATACCGACAGATTTGGGGTTAGGCGGTTAGAGGTTGATGAGCGTTGAGGAGCGTTGAGGATTGTGTTGATAACCCCACCCATGAAACACGAAACACGAAACATGAAACATGAAACATGAAACATATCAATTCACCCCGTGCATCATTTTTTTAATCGGTTTGCTGAGTAGAATCATGATCACGCCGAGCGCAATGACAAAGCCGGAAATCGTGGTAAATACGCTGCCCGCGCCCATCCGCTCAATGTAAGCGGCGATATAGCCACCCAGGATATTGGCAATAAAAGTGGCCAGCATCCACACGCCCATCATCAGCGAGGCAAATTTGGGATGCGCCAGCTTGGTAACCACCGAGAGGCCCACCGGCGACAGGCACAACTCGCCAATCGTATGCAGCAGGTAGGTCATCACCAGCCAGATGAGGCTTGCCTTAACGGCCTCGTCCTGCACATCGCCACCCCGCTGCGCCACCGCGCCCAGCATAAAGAAAAAGCCCACACCGAGCAGAATCATGCCCATGCCCATCTTCACCGGCGTAGAGAGGCGGCGGCCCAGCTTGCTGGTCCAGAAGATGGAAAACAGCGGCGCCAGCGCCACGATAAACAGCGGGTTTACCGACTGAAACCAGGAAGTCGGAATCAGGAAGCCGCCCACCCGGCGATCGATAAACTTATCGGTGTAGAGGCTGAGCGAAGAGCCGGCCTGCTCGAAGCCCGCCCAGAAGAAAATCACAAACGCCGTGAGGATAAAAATCACCGTCATGCGCTGTTTGTCTTCTTTGGTTACGGGGCGCGAAAGGTTTTCGGTATTGGCCGTTCCGGCAGGCGCTTTTCCGGCGGCGTGTTTGCCAATACTACCCAGATATTTAGGCCCCAGCGTGTTGAAGATAATCTGCCCCAGCAACATCCCCAGTCCGGAGAGCAGGAAGCCATAGCGGTATCCATAGCTCACAATGTCTCCGGCGGCGTTTTTGGTTGCAAAAAGATTGTCGGAGAAATAGCCCACGGCCAGCGGCGCAAAGAAAGCGCCGATGTTGATGCCCATATAGAAAATGGAAAAAGCCGAATCGCGACGCGGGTCGCCGGGCGCATACAGCCGTCCTACGAGCGTAGAAATATTGGGTTTAAAGAAGCCGTTTCCGAGAATCAGCAGGAACAATCCCAGATACATACCCGTTTGATTGTTCATGCCGAAAAGCACAAATTGCCCGGCCATCATCGTGAGGCCGCCAATCGTAATCGCCAGCCTTTGCCCCAGAAAGCGATCGGCCAGCCAGCCGCCAATGAGCGGGGTGAAATATACAAAACCGGTAAAATAGCCATAGATGAGCGAGGCCTGCGAAGGGTCGATAGCCAGGCCGCCTTCAAAAAGCTGCTTGGTGAGATACAGAATCAGGATGCCGCGCATTCCATAATAGGAAAAACGCTCCCAGAGTTCGGTAAAGAACAGCAGATACAGCCCTTTGGGGTGGCCTTTTTGGGGCGCTTCCGCACCATAACCGGCAGGCTCGTCCAGCGTAATGCCCAGTTCTTTGGGATCGTCGAGCGGAGAATTGAGGGGGATTGACATGAAAGAATTTTGGCTAAAGGGCGACAAGATAAAACGGAAATGCCGGAATTGGATAGATTGCATCTCCGGCAAAATCTCGCAGAGGCGCAGCGGCGCAGAGAAAAAGCTGCGGCTATCTCTGCCCGGCAAGCGGCTGATGCTCCGTCTGTGCAATGGGTCATACGCCATTGGGGGCGGGCATTCTTCCGTAATGCTTTTTCTTTGTTATCCAGAAATCCGGTTGGGCAACCCGATGTCTGCAAGAAAATCGCTGGCCCTTGTTTTGATAAACCCGCCTGCCAAAGCACATTTGTAAAACAAAAACGCCTCACTCCCGCAACCTTATGAAGCACTTACTCTGTTTGCTACTTTCTTTAACAGCCCTTTCTGCGACCGCGCAAATAAGCGATCAGGAGCTTCTGGGCGTTACCGTCAAATCCAGGCGGCTCGATGTTCGACAGATTCTGGATAGCATCAATAAAAACGCACCCGCAAACTACGCCGAGCCAGATACAATCGCCGGTATCTATCAAAGCCGCTATAACCGGGGAACCGACACTCTTTTTTCAATTTCAATGCCGGCTTATATTCTTAAAAAAGAAGACGGCAATTATGGCGAATTGCTGCGCGACACCACCCGGATAGTTGTGCCGAACGACCACCGCAAAACCAAGGCCCACTTCGACCGGACGCTTACCATCACCAATGCCCCTTTTCCGGCCAAAACATCCACGATGGCATTTGTGAAACGTCTTTACGAAATCAAAGAGACAAGCCACATGCTCTATGGCCGCGAGGGTACCGACGACGACCCCTATTTCTACCTGTTGTTTCGGCCCAAGAAGAAAAAAGGGATTCCCCTGATTGCGCGGCCTTTCGTTTCTTCTATTGACAAAGATTCTGTTTTGAGCTACTGGCTCATCAAAATACGCCGCAAAAACTGGACGATGGTGTCCTACGAGGCAGGCATCCTGCTGAGCGCCCCCGAAACAGGCGACGAACTTATCAAAACACAATCATTCGACCGCGCCCGCGCACTTATTGAATCCGCCAAAAACCAAACCAACCTGCGCCGTTATGTGATCCGTCAGGAGTGGCAGCCGCAGGACGATGGCAGGTATCGCTTTCAGCATTCTATGCAAAGCGACAACCTGCTAAATTTTTCGCTGGCGCTTTTCCGGAAATTTCCGGACCCCGGCGGCTATGCAGGCACCGCAGAATTCACTGCCGACCCGCAGCTTCCTATTCCACCGAAAGATGTCTTGCGGCCCTATAATATCAACAGCTACAGCAAAGAACGGAGCCAGTATTCCGGAAACGATTAAGCCGAAAGCGCCGTGCTGCTACTCCGGAATTTGCGTTGTAGAAGGCGGTAGATTCCGGAAAAAGGAGGCGATATAGGAGCGGGCCTGAGCGGGGCGGCATCTGCATAAATCTCTTTGGCACGCAGGCACAAGGGCTTTTTTTTCACGCTTCTTACCGCATAAACACCCGCGCCGCCGCCACAAGCACCGACCGGTAGCCTTTTTCCGGCCTATTTTTGAAGCCGCACATCTCAAGGCGGTTTTCCCCAAAAAAATCGCTGCTTTTCTCTCTGCCTATGCGCCCCGTAGCCCTGCGGCCTTTGATAGGTCTGTCTTTTTGTATCCTTTTTTCTCACACCGCCTTTGCGCAGGCCCCCTTCCCGAAGTCTGCCTTCGCATCCGGCACACTGCGCGGCATCGCCGACTATCGCCACGGCAACACGCAGGCGGCCACGCAGGCTTTTGAAAAAGCCGCACAGACACCGCCGCCCGCCACGCCCTCGGATGCTTTTTTCTTCGCCGACCTCCTGGAAGGCTATTCGCTGCTGGCCGGCATTAAAACCGGCGACTCGCTGCTGATTGCCCGGGCCGAAGAAATCTGGAACCGCGACGCAAGGGCGCAAATGTTTCGCGACCGCATCGCCGCCGCCCTGAGCGAACAGGCTTTTTATGCTGGCGACTGGGAGAAAACGGCCCGCTATGGCGCAGCGGCAGGCTATCACCACCACAGCAACGAAGAGCTGGCCACGCTGAAATTCCGGACGGCCTATGCCTATCTGAACCTAAAAGAACTCGACAAGGCCGAGCCGCTGTTCCGGGCCATGAAGGGCGTAGAAGGACCGTATCAAACACCGGCCTATTATTATTATGGACTGCTGGCCTATCAGCAAAACCGATATGACGAGGCGCTGCGCAACCTGCAACGCGTGGCCGACGAGCCGCGTTATAAAAGCACCGTTCCCTATTTTATTGCCGAGCTGAAATATCTGCAAGGCGACAAAGAAGGCGCACGTGCCGATGCCCAGGCCCTGCTGGCCGCGCCGGAGAAAAGTTATTATCAGAACGAACTGCAACTGCTGACCGCGCAGGTGCTCTACGATTCCGGAAAATACCGTGAAGCACTGCCCTATTTTGAAGCTTATTACGACGCTGCCGATGCCTTGCGCCGCGAAACACTCTACGAAATCGGGTATAGCTATTTCCAAAACAAAAATTATCCGCAGGCCATCTCCCGCCTCAAGCCCGTTACCGCCGGCGAAGACTCCCTGGCACAGCTCTCTGCCGTTTTGCTGGGCGATGCCTATCTGCTAAACGGCGACCGCAATGGCGCACGGACTGCCTATACGCTGGCGGCGGGGCCTGATTTTTATCCGGCGCTGCAACAATCGTCGATGCTCAAAGCCGCCGCCCTGCTCTATGAAGCGGGTCGCGACGGCGAGGCGCAACGCATCCTGGCACGCCGCGACGAGCTGTATCCCAACGCCGCCGACGACGCACAGGTGAAAAACCTGCGGGCCGCTATTGCCCTGCGTGCCGGTCAATACCGCGCGGCGATGAATGTGCTGGCAGGACAAACCGCCGCGCCCCGCTATGCCGCCATCATGCAAAGGGCAAGCTACGGACAGGCCCTGCAACAACTGCAACTGGGCGATGTGGCCGGTGCCGACAGCCTGCTGCGCCAATCGCTTTCGTTTCCGGAAGAAAGGCGCTATCAGGCTGCTGCTGCGTTTTGGCTTTCCGAAACCGCCTATCGCCTGGGCCGCTACGACGATGCCGTGCGCTATGCCGATGCCTATCTGCGCGAGATTTCCGGAATTTCCCGCCCCATCACCGGCCCGGAAGTATCGCCTGCCGCCGCCGAACTCAACCGGGGCTATGCGCTGCTGGGATTGAAAGATTATGCCGGGGCGCAGGATGCTTTTGCAAGCGCCAAAAAAGCCGGTGGCACTATCGCCGCCAACGCCGCCATCCGCGAGGCCGACGCCGCGCTGATGCAACGCAATTTTGCGCAGGCGCAGCAACTCTATCAGCAGGCAACGGTTTTGCCCAAAGAAGAAGAAGATTATGCCCTGCTGCAACAAGCCATGCTCCTGGGCCTGGGCGGCAAGCTGGGCGAGAAACAGCAAATCCTGCAACGCATCTATTCCCGCACCCCCGTTTCGGCCTATGCCGCCGAAGCACGCTACGAAGCCGGCGTAAACCTGATAGCGCAGGACAAACACCGCGACGCCGTTGCCGTGCTTACACCGCTAACCACCGGAACGCCTTTTGCCGCCAAAGCACTGTTGCGCATCGGCTATAGCCAAAACGAACTAAACGACAACAAAGCCGCCATCGCCGCCTATAGCCGTGTGCTGGAAGTAGCGCCCGGAACGGCAGACGCACAGGCCGCACTGGAATCGCTGCGCGGCATTTATACCGAGATGGGTCAGCCGGATGCCTATGCGGCGCTGATAGCCAAAGCCGGAAATGCAACGCCGGGCGCGGGGGTGGATTCGGTATTTTATACCGCCGCCGAAACCCATTTTGCCGCCAACCGTTTCGACAAGGCCGCAATGGCATATCAGGATTATCTGAACCGCTATCCCGACGGGGGATTTGCGCCGAAGGCGGCCTTCTATGGCGCACAGAGCTACGACCGGATTCGCAATTATGCCGAGGCACGCCGCCTCTACGACAAAGTGATTTCCTACCCGGCCAACGAGTTTACCGCACAGGCCGCCCAACGGCTTGCTACACTCGCCGCACAGGATGCCGACACGGCCACGGCTCAACGCGCCTACGAAGCACTGCTGGCCAACGCCACCGGAAGCGTACAGACCCAGCAGGCCCAGTTAGGACTCTTGCGCATCTATAGCCTCCAAAATCGCTACGCCGACGCAGCCCCGCTGGCCGACACCCTGCTGCAAAATGCCTCGCTGGATGCCGCCACCAAAACCCAGGTGGCCCTCTATCGCGCCAACGCCGCCGCCGCAGCGGGCGACACCACTGCCGCCATGCGCTACTGGGAGCAAAGCCGCAGCAGCAAACTGGCCGCCGTGAGCGCCGAAGCGACCTACCAACTGGCCGCCGCCGCCCTGCGCGAAGGCAATCTCGCCAAAGCAGAAAACACAGCTATGTCGGCCATTCGCATCAGCGGCGCACCGGAGTGGTGGAACGTGAAATCCTATCTGATTCTGGCCGAAGTTTTCCGGCAACAGAAAGATTATTTCAACGCCCGCGCCACGCTGGAAAGCATTGCCAGGAATGCCAAAAATCCGGAACTGAAAGCAGAGGCCCGCACCCAACTGACCCGCGTGGCCGCTGAAGAAAAAACCACAAAACCCACCAAAGGAAAATGAGGCGCAATCATCTTGCCCTGACCCAAACGATTTGCACCGGATTGCTTTGCTGTGCGCTGCCGGCATCGGCTCAAAGGCCCGCCGAGAAGGCTCCTACTTCCCGCGACAGTATTAAGAACGCTACGGTTTCCGTCTATCAAACCTATCAGCCGGAGCTAAAGCCGGTGTATAAACCGCTGCTTGTGCCATCGGTTCCGGAGCCGGACACCACCACTTTTGCGCAGCGTTACAACGTGGCCCCCGAAGCCGCCGCACTGCCCTATTATCCCATCCCCATTCGCCCGCTGGCCCTGCAAAGAGACAGCGCAGCCGATAGCCGGCAGGATTATCTGAGCGCGGGCGGCGGCAATCGCAGCACCTTCATGCTCGACGGCGCTACGGCGCGCATCCGGGGCGAAAATCTCTCCTCGGTACTCTCGCTGCATCATATCCAGCAGGCCGATGAACGCATAAACGGACGACGCTACAACGAAACCGAAGCGGCCTGGTCGATGAAAACGCTGATGGGATTTGGCATCCTCAACGGGCAGGTGGACGGGCTGCACAAGAGCTATGGCGATTATGGATTTAACGAGAGCCGTACGCCGCCCACCGACTTGGGAATGCGCACTTATAGTGGTTTCGGCGTAGCCGCCGGATTGGATATCCCGGTCAGTTCAAAGGTCAATGGCGTTCGTTCCATCCGGCCGGAGCTTGCTTTCCGGTATTTCAACGGGCCGGCCATCGGCGGCGAAACCATGTTCAGAGCAGAGGTGCCACTTGTGGCCGAACCGGGCAATGGCGTGCGCATCGAAGTAACACCCTCGGTAAACTTCACGACTGTAAGCCTGCCGACCGGCACGGGCTACAACAACGTGCATACGCTGGCTTCGGCGCTGGTCTTTGATCAGCCGCGCTTTCTGCTTCGCGCCGGCGTTATTCCGGCATATGTGCAGGATCAGGGCGGGCGCGTATTGCCCGATCTGGCCTTTCTTTATCGTATTATTCCGGAAAAAACATCGCTGGAAATCGGCTGGAAGGGCCGCATAATTCAGAACCGATACGAGGAACTGGCCGCGCAGAATCCGTATCTGAACCGCTATAGGATTGCCCAGACGGAAAGCCGCGAAGCCTACGCCGAGGTGGCAACCAATGTAGGGCAGAATATTGCCCTTTCGGTGCGGGGCAGCTACTGGGAATGGAGTGCGTTGCCGCTTTTTATAAATGATTATACCCCGCCTGCCGCCACCGGATTTAACCTGCAATACGAGGCCGCAAAAGCGATGATGCTTCAGGCACGCCTGCGCTATGCCATTGGCGAAAACCTGCAAGTGGGCGCTTTCACGCAACTGGCCAATTATTTTCCGGAAATCAGCGCCCAGCTGTGGCACACGCCCAATGTACGCTTTGGGGCAGATGCCCATTTTGAACCCGTCAAAACCCTGCAAATCAGCGGACTGTTTTCCTTCGCCGACGGCATTCGGGCGCTGGGTGCTACCGGGCAAAGCATTTCCCTCAACCCGATTGGCGACCTGAGTGCGCGCATTGCCTATCAGTTTATTCCGCAATGGACGATTTGGGTGCAGGGAACCAATTTGATGGACCTTCGCAACGAACGCTATTATGGATATCCGGCTATCGGTCGGGGCGTGGCTGCCGGGCTGCGTGTAAACCTTTAAAAAAAGCAAAGGGGCGGCTCGTTTCTTACCTTCGCCAACGCTTTTTTCTCTTTCTCTCTTTTTCCTTTCTGTTTATAAATGGACATCGCAAAGTACATAGGACTGTATCTGCTCAAGAATAAATTCTGCTACCTGCACGGGCTGGGCAATCTGCAAATCCATAAAAAGCCACCGGTGGTGAATGGCGACACGCTTTCGGCTCCCGGCTACGAAATCTCGCTGCAATCTACTGGTTCTATCGACGATAATCTGGCCAATTTCATCGCCACTGCCGAGCAGACGAGCATTGCCAAAGCTTCTACCGAGATTCGCAGCTTTGTGGACAACGCCCGCGCCGAACTCGCTGCCGGCAACACGGTCGTCATTCCGGGTATTGGTCATTTCGCCCATCAGAACGGAAAGACTGCTTTCGTTGCCGACCCCAATTTTTCTTATGCGCCGACGGCCATCCCAACGCTGAAGATGAGCCAGCGATTAGAAGAAAAGCCATCTTTTAAACGCGCAACCCCCGAAGAAGAGCACAACAACCGCTCCGGATCTACGCTGAACAACACCAAAATCTGGCTGATTCTGCTGGCGGTCGCCGGTCTGATCGGTGTCATCGTGCTGGTTTCCCGCTTCCTGGCCAAAGACCAGGCAGAGGCCCCCGCCGTACCCGCTCCGGTAGCAACACCCGCTCCTGCCGCTCCGATAGACACAATGGCTGCCGCCCCGATGCCGGCGGATACAAACACTCCGGCAATGCCTGCTCCTCCTGCCGCCAGCGCAACCGGGATGCAAATCGTTTTGCGGTCGTATCCTACCCGTGCCGCCGCCGAAAAGCGCCAGCGCCAACTCAAAACCACGCCCCTCGGCGAAAGTGTTTCCCTAATTGCGCAGGATTCGGCCCATTATCTGGTTGTGATTCCTTATGCCGGCGCTTTATCAGATTCTACACGGGTGCTCGACAGCCTGAGCCGCGTTTATGGCAGTCCTGCCACGCTGCGCCGGTAACACCCGTTATTTTCCGGAAAATTCCGGAAATATTTCCTCAAAATAAAGGAGACCTTCTTCAACCGAAGGCCTCCTTTATTTTTTCCAGCACGGTATAGGTAATGGGGCAGAAAGTGCTGTTTTTGAGCGTGATAGGAATGCGTTTAAGTACCACATCTTCATCGGTGTAGGGAAAGCGGCGGCAGTCGGACGGGCGCTCTTCATAGATGCTGCACGCATTATCGGCACCGAGGAAAGGACACGGCTGCGACTGCAACACATAGTCGTTGTCTTCATCGAGGCGCAGGTAGCGGGCCACCATTTCGCCTTCTTTGATGCGCAGGTGTTTGGCAATGCGTTTGATATCCGGCTGCTTGAAGCGGGGCGAATAATGCCGGCAGCAGGCGGCGCAGGAAAGGCAATCTATCTTTTCAAACGCTTCTTCATGCAGCCGGGGCAGGGCTTGCAGGATTTTGTTTTTCGGCCCGCGTTCCAACACGCGGCGATAGGCTTTCTGATGTTCCAGCGCCCGCTTTTTCCAGTCTTGTTCCATTAAAAAATTTCCAAAAAAGGGGATTACCGGCGGCGGCGCGTTCCCTGTTTCGGGGCGGCAAAATTACTGCCGATGCCAATGCGCCAACACAAAGCCAGCGGTTGGGGATGCACCCTACTCCGTTTTCTTAAAAAACAAATGAGCGACCTGCCCGTTTAAGCCATTGATGGAAAGCGTGCGCTCGTCCGGGCCGTCTTTTATGGTAAGGGCCACCGTATTTTCCGGAATATTCCCTTCGGCCAGCAGGAAGAGGGTGAGTGTGTTCCATACGCCCGCCGTAATGGGCAAAGTCAGGATGCGTTTTTCGGCACTCAGCTTTTCGTTGTTCAGGATTTCCCGTCCGTTGTAGTGCAGCGAAATCACGTCTCCATCGTTTTCCACGCCGTCCCAGATAGCTATCTGAATGCTGTCGCCCTTGACGATGTAGGTATTGCGCAGCGAGGCGGTGTCTATCTTCTGCACTGTTGGCGTGGGCAGCGGGCGCTCCGGCGCGGGCAGTTTTGCCACCACGGGCGGCGGCGGCGAAGCAATGGGCGCAGGCCGGTTGATAGCCGGAATCGGCAAGGGGCGGCTGATGTTCAGGCGCAGCGCAGGCGGCGCGACTGCCCCGATAGACTGCGAAGCAAAAGGCAGTGCAGCGATACTTTCCGGAACGGGTTTGGGTTCGGGCTTAGGCGGGGGCGGTGTGGGACGTGGCGGCGGCGGCGTGGGTTTAGGCGGCGGCGGCGGTGCGGGTTTGGGCGGCGGCGGCGGCGTAGCATCGAGATCCACAAAGGTCATTACGCCGCCTTCGCAGGGGGTTCCATCGGGTTGGCGGCTGCTGAACGGGCCGTTCCAGACACGCCTGCCGGGCATGGAAGAGAGCTTGAGGCGGGCGGCAAAAAAACACAGCACCATTCCCGGCGCGTCGTAATCCATGCTTTGGGTTTCGCGCAGATAAAGCTCCTGCCCGTCGTCGGAGAGGCGGCCAATGAGCGTTGCCTTCAGGTCGCCACCCGCCGACTGGGTGATGCTGTAGCCCGTAATATTGGCACCGTTGGCGGTATAGTAGATATAATAGTATTGGGGCGGATGTCCGGCAATGCGCACTTCGCCCCGCAGCGTGCGCTTGTATTTCTGTGCATACACGGGCAACGCCGCGAGCGCAAACAGGGAAAGCAAAAAGTAGAAAATGCGCATGAGAGAACAGCAAAATTAGCCTCCCCGTTTCTTTGGGCATATCTGGGGACAGACGACTTTGTTTTAGAGGAAAAAACCGCGCCGAACACCAGATGGATTTAGCACGTGCGCGGCGGCGCAGCGTATCGAAGAAATGTCCGGATATGATGCCTATCCGACAGCGAGCAGGTTTTTAAAAACTAATTTAATAGGCTTCCGACAAGCGTATGTGGGAGCAAAAAGCGCCTGCGGCAGATAATTTGTCAAATAGAGTGCCATCAGGCCCGATTTTGAAAAACTTATCTTTTAATTATGCTAATAAATATGTAAAAAAACAGGGATAAAAAACTGGGATATTTATTTTCTGTGTTCTATCATTGCACTCCAATTTTTCTATGAAAAAAATATTCATCCCCCTCACCGCCGCAGCGATGCTGCTTGGCACTCCGGCCACTCAGGCTGCCTTCGTTTCTCATCCGGTAGAAGTGGTTGCCGGCGCAACGGCTGCTAACACAACTGCTGCGCCTTCAACTGCCGCTGCTACGGAATCCGGTTCGGTTGCCGTTACTA
>DDEO01000102.1 GCA_002336725.1 Bacteroidetes bacterium UBA1952
ATCAGTGGTTTGGCGATTATGTAACGGCCAAAAGCTGGAGCAACCTGACCGTGAACGAAAGCTTTGCCACGCTGGGCGAAATGCTGTGGGACGAATACAAATACGGCGCAGACAAAGTGGCTGCCAACCGGCAGGCGGCCCTGGCGCGCTACCTGGGCGCGGCAGAGCAAAAAGACCCGCCGCTCGTGCGCCACTACTACGCCTCGGAAGGCGAGATGTTTGACCGCGTTTCTTACCAAAAAGGCGGACTGATTTTGTGGGACATCCGCGAGCGGGTGGGGAAGGAAAAGTTCCGCGAAGCGATGCAGTATTACCTGCAAACCCACGCCCACAGCCCCGCCGACGCGCAGGACTGGCGCAAGGCGTTGGAAGCCGTTACCGGCTGGGACTGGAATCCGTATTTTGACCAGTGGTACAATCGTGGCGGGCATCCGGCAGTGGAATTTTCCTACCTGAAAGACGCGGGCAGCGGCGGCACCTGGCTGGTCGCCCGACAAACGCAGCCCACGCTTTACAAGCTGCCGATAGAAGTGGCCGTTTTGGATGAGAGCGGCAGCATCCGGCGGCTGCCGTGGACGCTGCAAAGCAAAAAAGACAGCTTGTGGATTGGAAGCGGTGCGCCGCTCATCATCCCCGATGCTAAACACACGCTGGTGGGCGAGGTGAAAGACCAAAAAACCGAGGCGGAGTGGATTCGGCAGTTCCGCCTGGCCGACGATTATCTCTCCAAAGTGGCGGCCTTAGAAGCCCTGCCCAACAGCGTTTTTACCCAACCGCTCTACGATGCTTTTCTGCAAACCCTGCAAGGCAACCGAAACACCCTGCGCACTGGTGTGTTGCTGGATTTATATGGCCGGAAAGGCCCCTGGCGGACGGCGGAGATGAAGGCTCTTTTGCGGCAGATTTCCGGAAATACAAGTGAGTCGGTGGCGGTGCGCAACGCCGCTTTGCAGGTCTATGGCGTTTGGGATACCGGCAAGAAAGAAAAAGCCTTTTATCAGTCGCTGCTGGCGGACAGTTCATACTTTATTTCCGGAAATGCGCTGCGGTTTTTCAATGCTGCTGACAGCGTGGAAGGGCTGGCTGCTGCGCGGCGGGTGCTGGACAGCAAAGATGCCCGTTCGTTGCAGTTGGCCACTGCGGCGGGCATTGTAGCGGCGACCGGCAAGCCGGAAGATTTGGCGCGCATCCGCGAGGCCGCCGCCGGCAAATGGGGCAGTGGCCGTACCCCGCTGATTCCGGCGGCGGTACGCTTCTGGGCTGCCGATACTTCGGGCAGCGGCGACGCGCTGGCCTTGTTGGAAAACTGGTATAGCGAGGAAGAAGCGTCGTTTGTGCGGAGTCAGCACTTGTCGGCGTGGGACGAAATGGCGGTGCGGGTCCAGGAAAACGCAGCCAACAAAGCCTGGAGCGCCCGCAAAGCAGCGCTGATTTCGTTTTTAACGCGTGTGCAGCAAAGGGAAGCGGACCCGAAGCTGGCCGAGCGGGTGGGAAGGATGGTGGAGAGGATGGGGAAGTGATTTTTGGAGTAGCTTTGAAAAAGCAGTCTGAAGACTGAAAGCCGGAGCGACGAAGTCCCTGCCCACGCAGGTCTACGCCTCAGACTTCGCCGAACGGGAGATCATGGTGAAGACTATTTAAGCGAATAGGGAATAGAAGCTGGTAAAAATTATATTAATCGTATGGAAGAGCAATAGGATGGTAACAAGGAAATTAGTTTTATACATGATTGCAGCGATGGCGTTTGCCATTGTTTTATTAAGTTGTAACCGCAAAGTTACATCTAGGGTTGTATCATACAATACTGATTCTATCATCATAGATTGCTATGAAAATGGAGTCGTAACAATATATCGCCCAGAAGATTGTAAAAATAAGATAAACATAAAATATAGCGGTTTTAGTGGAGTTGTACTAGGATATTTAGTTTTTGACAGAAATGGCGAAATAAATATAACGAAAATAGAAGGCAAATTAACTGTAGAAGGTAGTCTAGTTAAAATTAATGTTGATGAAAATTTGGATGAACAAATAGATAATCAGCAAGAATTTAATAAAAAAAATCAGGGAAGAATGTATAGTTTCTCAAATTACGCTTCAAATGATTCCATTATTAACCATAAAAATTTAAGTATGTCTAATGTTATTTATAATTAATGATTATATAGCCCGCTCCGCGTAGCGCTCATCCCCCGCTCGCGCAAGTATGCAGCCTGGCCAGTGCAGCGCGGCGTACTTGCGTGTGATGATTAATTTTTGCCAGCGGCGTAGAGACAAGGCATGCCTTGTCTCTACAGAAATAAACCCGCCCGGCGTAGCGCTCATTTCACCGCCTGGCGAAACCCCGCTCGGCGTAGCACTCATTTCGCCGTTCGGCAAGTGCTCCCGCCTTCGTCGCCCGTGCTTTTAATCCACTTGTTTCCGTCTGATATCGTAAATTTACGTTTTAAACGCATCGTCATGGACGAAGTAGTTTTTCTGGTAGAAGAAAGCGAAGAGGGCGGCTACACAGCCAAAGGGATGGGCGTATCTATCTATACGCAAGCCGAAACCCTGGAGGAATTGAAGGAAGCTGTCCGGGATGCGGTGCATTGCCATTACGAAGTTTCCAAGCCCCGTCTCATCCGCCTGCACCTGGTGCGGGAAGAAGTGTTTACCGCATGAAGTTGCCCCGCGACCTGAGCGGCGCAGCGTTGGGGACTGCGGGCCGAAGCGACGAAGTCCCTACTCGCGCTGGCCTGCGCGTCGGACTTCGCCGAACGTATAGAATTTACAGCGAGCATTTATTCTGCTGGTTTTGTGTAGTGTGCGATGTCGTGAGCAGCTTTCAGGTTCTTTCTTAATCGTCTCTTTAAAATGAGCTCAGTTTGAAGCCCGAACAACTATAGAAATGAGGATGGCACAGGAAACTGGATTATACGGAATAAAATATTCAAACAGGGATTTCACCCAAGCAGATAGTTGTGGCAAAAACCAATTTAACTCCTCATTTCCTGCGGGTTTAACGCTGAAAGGCGGTTCGATGCTATTATTTTTAACTCACCTGAATTGTTTAGCTAGTGAAAACAGTAGATTTGTTCTCAGGTTGTGGCGGCCTGTCCCTTGGATTTCAAAACGCAGGTTTTGAAATATTGGCTGCTTTTGATAAGTGGGAGCCTGCCGTAAGAGCATACAGAGACAACTTTGACCATCCCATCTACGATACCGATTTAGGAAGTAACGAGGGGCTTGAGTTTGTAAAGAGTCTAAAACCGCAGATGATTATCGGCGGCCCGCCTTGTCAGGATTTCTCAAGCGCAGGTAAAAGAGATGAAACTTTAGGCCGTGCGGACCTTACGATTGCTTATGCAAAAATAGTGGTGGCTTCAAAGCCTGAATGGTTTGTAATGGAAAACGTGGAGAGAATTACAAAAAGTCGTATTCTTCAGGAAGCATTACAAATTTTCAAGGAGGCGGGATATGGCATCTCTTATCAAGTCTTAGACGCAAGTTATTGCGGTGTTCCGCAGGCAAGAAAGCGATTCTTTTTGGTAGGCCATAAAGATTCGCCTGACAATTTCTTAAACCCCTATTTTACCCAAAATCAATCCAATAAGCCAATGACATTATTTGATTATTTTGGCAATTCTCTGGGCATCGAACATTATTATCGACACCCAAGAAGTTATGCAAGGCGTGGAATTTTCAGTATTCATGAACCAAGCCCGACCATTCGTGGCGTGAACAGGCCAATCCCGAAAGGCTATTCAAAACATACAGGAGACCCCGTAGCTATTTGCGACGGCGTCCGGCCCCTTACGACAAAGGAACGCAGTTTGATTCAGACATTTCCGAAAAATTTTGTATTCAACGGCTGCAAAACCGATGTTGAGCAAATAATCGGAAATGCTGTTCCTGTAAAGCTCGGTGAGTTTGTAGCCAACTGTATAAACGCATATATAAGCGACAAAAAGCAAGATAGAAATATTGTAGTTGGACAGCTTGAATTGGCATTGTAATCCATTGTGTGTCCTGCCCGCTTAGCGAAGGCTCTCCCCGTGTTCGGCGAAGCGTCCGGCTTCGCTTTTCCAAACCCGTCTTTGCAGCAGCAGCATAGCAGAGGAACCCGTACAGATATTGCCCTTGCGGCAGGGCATCCAATCCCAAAAGAACCCTATTTTTGCGCCCTTTATGGCTCGGAAAAAGCGCCGGCAGGCAATTGAAAATCTGGAAATATCCGCTTACGCCGCCGAAGGCAAAAGCATCGGACACCTCGAAGACGGCAAAGTGGTTTTTGTGGCCGGGGCCGTCCCGGGAGATGTGGTCTCGGCATGGCCCGGAAAGGAGAAAAAAAACTGGGTAGAAGCGCGGCTGATGCGCGTGGAAACGCCCTCGCCCGACCGGGTGCAGCCTTTCTGTCCGCATTTCGGGCTGTGTGGCGGTTGCAAATGGCAGATGTTGCCCTATGAAAAGCAGTTGCAATATAAACAGCAGCAGGTAACCGAGCAACTACGTCGGATTTCTGGAACAGAACTTCCGGAAATACAGCCGATCATCGGCAGCGCCGAAGACCGCTACTACCGCAACAAGCTGGAATTTACCTTCTCGGCCACCCGCTACCGCACAAGTGCCGAACTGGCCGAAGCAGGCGACGAAAAACTGGAAGACGAACCCGGCCTGGGATTTCACGCGCCCGGCCTTTTCGACAAGGTCGTTCCCATCCATACCTGCTTCCTGCAACCCGACCCCACCAACAAGGTGCTGCGTGTGTTGCGCGAATATTCGGAACACAACGGCCTTTCCTACTATAATTTCAAAACCCACGAAGGCTGGCTGCGCAATGTGGTGTTGCGCGTGGCCCGCACGGGCGAGGTGTTGCTCAACCTGGTGCTGGCCTTCGAAGATGCCCCGGCACGCGAAGCCCTGCTGGCCCATCTGCTGGAGGAAATTCCGGAAATCACCTCGCTGCACTACACCATCAACCCCAAGGTGAACGACACGATTTACGACCTGGAAGTAACGACCGTGAAAGGCCCCGGCTACATTACCGAAAAGCTGGAGGATTTCCGGTTCAAAATCTCGCCCAAATCTTTCTTTCAGACCAACACGCAGCAGGCCGAAAGGATGTATCAGGAGGTGCGCCGGGCGGCGGGACTTTCCGGAAATGAAGTGCTCTATGACCTGTATTGCGGCACCGGTTCTATCGGGATTTTTTGCAGCCAAAAGGCCGGAAAAATCATCGGCATCGAGGCGGTAGCAGACGCGATTGCGGATGCCAAAGAAAACGCAGCACTCAACGGCGTGTCGGAGAAATGCCATTTCTATGCCGGCGACGTGAGCAAGGTGTGTACGCCGGAATTTTTCCGGAAACATGGCCGTCCGGATGTGCTCATCACCGACCCGCCGCGCGCCGGAATGCACGAAGACCTCATC
>DDEO01000070.1 GCA_002336725.1 Bacteroidetes bacterium UBA1952
AATTGCAGTGTTCATTTTAGCTGTCCATTTGGTGTTACATCCCAAAAAGCGTCTGGGCCATTCGGGCTGCCTGCTCAAATTCCGGCAGCCGGATGCCGGTTCCGATGCCTTTTCCTTCGGCCCATTGCAGCAGTTTCTCGGTAGGCATATTGCCTACCAGCTCGTCTTTGGCCATCGGGCAACCGCCAATGCCGCCAATCGCGCCGTCAAAACGCCGGCAACCGGCATTCCAGGCGGCTTCTACTTTCGGCTGCCAGTTGCTTGCCGTTGCGTGGAAGTGGGCCGAGATAACCGCCTGCGGAAATTGCGGTATCAATTTTCGGAAAAGGGAATCAATGGTTTCGGTTTCGGCCACGCCCACCGTGTCGGCCAGCGAGATGTTTTTCACGCCCAGCGCCACCAGTCGCGCTGCCTGTTCGGCTACATATTCCGCCGAATACGGGTCGCCGTAAGGATTACCAAAGCCCATAGAGAGATAAACGACCGCTTCTTTGCCGTGCTTTTCGCATTGCTCCTGAAGCGCCTGCACGTCGTTCATCGCTTCGGCAATCGTTTTATTGGTATTGCGCTGCTGAAAAGTTTCGGAGACCGAGAGCGGAAAGCCCAGATAATGTACCCGCTCGTGCGCCACGGCACTTTCGATGCCGCGCTGATTGGCCACAATCACCAGCAATTTCGTTGGGCTGTCGGCCATTTCAAGGCTGTCGAGCACTTCCGCTGTGTCGCGCATCTGCGGGATGGCTTTGGGCGACACAAAAGAACCACAGTCGAGAATTGGGAAACCGCAGCGTAGCAGTTGATTGAGGTAAGCGATTTTCTCACCTGTCGGGATGAAATGCGCCCAGCCCTGCATGGCGTCGCGCGGGCATTCTACAATTTGAAGCGAAGATTCCATGGGGGATAAAGGTAAGGGGTACTCGTGTGCCATGTTTCATGTTTCATGTTTCATGTTTCATGTTTCATGTTTCATGTTTCATGTGTCGTGATGGAACACGGATGACGCGGATGGTACGGACAGAAACGGATTTTTCCGGAAATCATCAACCCGTATCAACACCCATCAACCCCTATCAACATCCATCAACCCTCATCAACAACTATCAACTCTCATCAACAAGAATCAACAACTATCAACTCTCATCAACAAGAATCAACTCCTAACCCCAAACCCCTAACTCCTAACCCACCGCGCCATTTCCCGCTGATAATCGCGGGCCGCTTCGTGTGCTTTTTCGGCAAAATCTTCGCCTTTGCTGAGGCTGCAAATGCCCCGGCTCACGTTGATGAGCAGACCGCCGTCGGCGTTGCAGCCCGCTTCGCACACCGAGGGCACATCGCCGCCCTGCGCACCCACGCCGGGTACCAGGAAGAAATGCTCCGGCAGCAGATTGCGGATGTAACGCAGTCCGTCGGGATTCGTTGCGCCCACCACAAACATCAGGTTTTCGGGCGTTCCCCACGAGGCCGTTTTGCGCAAAACCGTTTCATAAACCCGCTCGCCGCCTACGGTCTCCAGTAGTTGAAAATCAGCGTTGCCCTTGTTGCTCGTGAGGCCCAGCACAATGCCCCATTTTCCGGAAAATTCCAGAAACGGGGCCACGCTGTCTTCGCCCATATACGGCGCAATCGTTACCGCATCGAAAGGATAGGTCTGAAAGAAAGTTTTGGCGTATTGCTTGGCCGTATTGCCGATATCGCCGCGCTTGGCATCGGCAATCGTAAGGCAATCGGTGCCAATATATTGCCGCGTCTGCTCCAGTGCTTCCCAGCCACGCAGGCCCTGCGCTTCATAAAAAGCGGTGTTGAGCTTGTAGGAAACGGCAAACTCGCGGGTAGCATCAATAATCTGCCGGTTAAATTCAAAAACAGCGTTTTCTTTTCCGGAAAAATGCGCCGGGAGGGCCGTCGGGTCAGTATCCAGCCCCACGCAGAGCATCGATTTCTTGCCCCGGATGGCGGCTACGAGTTGTGCGCGGTTCATGGAGTTTTGTATTTGCCGGTCTTGTCATCCAGAGTCAAATCGCCTACAAAGCTGCGGTGCAACTTCATATTGATAAGCATTTCTTCGGCCCCTGCCCGGCGGGCGGCCTCCTGCATCTCGTTGAGTACTTCCAGCACCCGTCCGTAGGGGCCTTCGATGGTGGTTTCAAAAGGGCCAACGATGTATTTCAACCCTGAATCCCGCACCACAGCAATAGCGGCATCAATGATTTCGTAGGCTTTTTCCTGCGAATAGCGTAGCGGCAAAAACTGAACGGCAAGGTTGACGGAGCGGGTCATAAAAGAAGTGCGGGTATTTTCTTTTAAAGAAAGGAAAGCCAAATGGATGTGCAAAGAAAAGGCTCATTCTGGAGAATGAGCCTTTTTTCAAAAAGTAGCGAGGACGGGAGTTGAACCCGTGACCTCANNGACCTCAGGGTTATGAATCCTGTGCTCTAACCAACTGAGCTACCTCGCCAGGATGTTCCTTTTTTCCGGAACGGGCCGCGAAGATAGGACGGCAATTCTTTCTTTACAAATTCATTTTTTTCCGGAAAATTTCCGACAGCGGAACGACCTTTCTTTCGCGGTAATCGAAGGCCACCATTCCGGTGCGCACTTCGGCCACAATGACCGATTCTTCCCCACTCCTGCGCATCCGATAATAGAGCGAAAAGCCTTTGGCAGACGCATCGCCGGCAAAGACAGTAATTTCCAGCGTTTCTCCATAAAAAGCCTCGGCCCGGAAGGCAATTTCGGCTTCGGCCATAATGAGGCTGTGGCCGCCGCAGTCCATTTCCGAAAACCCATATTGGGCCAGCATCTGCGCACGCGCTTCGTGGGCGAGGCTCAGCACCCGGTCGTTGCCGAGGTGGCCGCCGTAGTTGATATCGGCGATGCGCAGCGGAAAGGAGAAAACGCCGAGCGGCAACACATCGGGAAAGGTTATTTTTACGCGTTTCAAAAGAGATTTTTTTTAGAAAAAGACCATGAAAATTATCTGCATTGGCCGCAACTATGCCCGCCACGCCGCCGAACTCCAAAACGAAGTGCCGCAAGAGCCGGTCATCTTCCTGAAGCCCGAAACAGCACTGCTGGCCAACGGCCAGCCGCTGGCAATACCAACATTTACGCAAGACCTCCACTACGAATGCGAACTGGTAGTGCGCGTGGGCAAGAGCGGCAAAAACATTGCCGCAGCAGACGCACTGCAATATATAGACGCGCTGACACTCGGCATTGATTTTACGGCCCGCGACGTGCAGGAAAAACTCAAGCAGAAAAGCCTGCCCTGGGAGCTGGCCAAGGCTTTCGACGGCTCGGCGGCGGTGGGCGATTTCCGGAAATCAGACGGCTTTCCGGAGCTGGCCGACGTTCGTTTTCAGCTTTTCAAGAACGGCGCGGCAGTGCAGAACGGCCATACGGCGGATATGCTTTTTCCAATACCGGAAATCATTGCTTTTGTCTCGCGCTACTTCACGCTGCTGCCAGGCGACCTGCTGTTTACCGGCACACCGGAGGGCGTAGGACCGGTGCAAAGCGGCGATATCCTGAAAGGTGTTCTGGAAGAAAAAGAGGTGCTGAAGGTATTGATTTCCTAAGGAATCTCCCTCCAAACCAGCCCACCGGAAAACCTTATTACCTTAGTAGCAAACCAGCCCACCGGACCACAAAACAGCCCACCGGACAACCTTATTACCTTAGTAGCAAAACAACCCACCGGACCACAAAACAGCCCACCGGACAACCTTATTACCTTAGTAGCAAAACAGCCCACCGGAAAACCTTATTACCTTAGCGTGGAAAAGGGTGCAGGGTACCCTGATAAAATTTCTGGAACACCTCATATTCCTCTGCATAAGTAACTTTTCGATGGTGGTCGGGCTGTGCCATAATGTATTTGCAAACACGATCCACATCGCCTTTGGACACCGAAAAAGCTGCCGCGCTATCCTGCCATTTGAAGGTGACTGCACATAAGCCATTCTCGTTGATAAATTTCTCGGAGCTATCGGCCACTTTTGTAGCCAGCCCTTCTTCGGGAACCCAGGGCGAGCGGGAAACCAAAAAATGAATGTGTTCTGGATTCGCATAAATCGCGTATAGCTTGCAGCCGAGGTTTGCAACAATCCCGGTGATGTATTTTTCAATACGCGCCCGGTTTTGCTCAGAAATGATCGGCTGTCGGTGGAGGGTTGTAAAGATGAAATGGGTGTAGAGATTATTGTATTCGATTTTCATAAGGGCTACTAAGGTAATAAGGTTGCCTGCATTTGTACGTTTTTCTAAGGTAATAAGGTTGCCTGCATTTGTATCTTTTTCTACTAAGGTAATAAGGTTGCCTGCATTTGTATCTTTTTCTACTAAGGTAATAAGGTTTTCTGCATTTGTACGTTTGTTTCCCTACTAAGGGAATAATGTTTCCTGCATTTGTGTATTCGCCACCTGTCCATGTGAAGCCGGGAGCATAAAACAAAAAAGCCCCGGCAACACCTGCCGGGACTTTCAATTCTTTAGGCGCTTTTCTTCCGCTCCGGATACAAGGGAAACCCTTCCATAAACGCGTTAATCTCTTCGCGAACAGCGGCGATAGTGCCTTCGTCGTCGGGCGAGGTCAGCACGCGGTCCACCCAGTCGCAGATTTTCTGCATATCGGCTTCCTTCATGCCGCGCGTCGTTACGGCCGGCACGCCAATGCGAATGCCGGAGGTAACAAACGGCGATTTGTCATCGTAGGGAACCATGTTTTTGTTGAGCGTAATATCGGCCTTCACCAGCGTGTTTTCCGCTTTTTTTCCGGAAATCCCTTTGTTGCGCAGGTCTATCAGGATGAGGTGGTTGTCGGTGCCGCCGCTCACAATATGGTAGTCCTTTTCGACAAATGCCTTCGCCAGCGCCTGTGCGTTTTGCTGCACCTGCTGTTGATATTCCTTGAATTCAGGTTGCAGGATTTCAAAAAAAGCAACGGCTTTTGCAGCAATTACGTGTTCGAGCGGGCCGCCCTGAATGCCCGGAAAAACGGCCAGGTCGAGCAGTTGCGTCATCGTGCGAAGCTCTCCTTTGGGGCCGGTGATGCCCCACGGGTTTTCAAAATCCTCCTTCATCAGAATGATGCCGCCGCGCGGGCCACGCAGGGTTTTATGGGTCGTAGAGGTTACGATATGGCAGTGTTCCAGCGGGTTGTCGAGTAGTCCGGCGGCAATCAGGCCGGCGGGATGGCTCATGTCGCAAAGCAGGATAGCCCCCACTTCGTCGGCCACTTTGCGGATGCGGGCGTAGTCCCAGTCGCGGCTGTAGGCCGACGCGCCGCAGATAATCATCTTTGGTTTATGCTCCCGCGCCTGTGCTTCCAGCATCTCGTAGTCCACGCGGCCATCTTCTTTCTTTACGCCATAGAAAACGGGATTGTAGAGTTTTCCGGAAAAATTCACCGCCGAGCCGTGGGTCAGGTGGCCGCCCATGCTCAGGTCGAGGCCCAGGATGGTGTCGCCCGGTTGGAGGCAGGCGAGGAACACCGCCGCGTTGGCCTGTGCGCCGCTGTGGGGCTGCACGTTGGCCCAGGCGCATCCAAAAATTTCTTTGGCGCGGTCGATGGCCAGTTGCTCGCTTTTGTCCACCACTTCGCAGCCGCCGTAGTAACGTTTTCCGGGATAGCCTTCGGCGTATTTGTTGGTCATCACATTGCCCATCGCTTCCATCACCTGTAGAGAAGTAAAGTTTTCGGATGCGATGAGTTCCAGCCCGCGTTGCTGCCGCTGGTATTCTTCGTCGATAAGGTGGAAAAGCTCGGTGTCGCGTTGCATAAAGGAGAGAGAGGATTAAAAAAGCAAAGCGCAAGGTAGCGCGGTAATTTGAAGATTAGGCGACGAAATGAACTGCGGGTGTTGCGGGCCTTATCCCTGCGGCAGTTCGCCAGTAAGGAAGTCTCCCTTCAATACGTCTGCGAGCGATTCCATCAGGGCCGTTCCCAGCATTGCCTGCAACACAATATAGTCCCAGTCCCAGGCTTCCGATTCGATTGCCAGGTAGTACCACTGAATGGCCGACGGCAGGTCTTTTTCGCGCAGCGCCACAGCCATTTTGGAGAGCCAGAAAAGCAACAGTTCTTCTTCATGATAGCCATTGGGTCCCGGAAAAGCCGCCGCCATACCGTCGGCGGCATAGATATCGGCGTAGGCGGCATCCAAAACGTCCATATAGAGAGTGGCTCCCAGCGCCAGCGTCAGCCGTATCAGCGGGAGGTGCGCCCCCTGGTGGGCAAGCGTTTCCGTCAGTTGCGTCTGGTGCCGGAGCAACTCCGGCAAAGACATCATCAAGGAGTACAGCCCCAGAATGTGCGGCGTATTGTCGCCTGCTTCCTTCACAAAGGCTTCCGTTGCGCGTTGCAAGGGTTCGCCGCCTGCTTCCAGAAGCGGCATCATTTCATCCGCTGCCTGCTTAAAGCCCGCCATCCTATCGTTCTGGAACGCCGCCGTCTCTACTGCGTCGAGGCCCATATAAGTACCTTTTGTCGCTTCCAGCCATTCCTCTTCCTCTGCCGCAAACCCGTATACATCATATTCCGGGTTTTGATGCAGATACAGACGCAGCAAAAGCTCTACCTGCAACGTCTGTTGCTCGAAAGGGGTGCGCGCCTCCACCTTTTCTTCGTCGCCCAAATCTTGAGTCGATAAACTCCGGGCATCTGATGGCGTAAGCATATCTAAGGGTACATCATCGAGGCGCAGGGTGAAAAAATCGTCATCCGCCTCCAGGCCATCGTCCGGTTCCAGGCCGGCATAAAGGTCGTCCTCTTCGTATTCTTCACCCTCCCCCAGACCGAAGTGGGCAGAGACGGTGTAATGGTAGCCGCCTTCGCCGGCGTTTTTACGCAGGGCGGCCAGAGCTGCGCTATACTGGCCGGGCTTATACACCATGAGGTGCGGCTTGCCATCGGGGCCGCCTACTGTTATGTCGAGGAGCGGAATATCGTCGGTGTCTTCCTCCAGAAGCAGGCGGGTGAGGGCAAATTCCTTTACCGGGTCAATGCCATAGTCGAGGGCAAAGTCGTGGCCCGCAAAAACGATATTGTGCGCCAGGTTGTAATCGATTTCCATATTCGGCCCGTCCATCACGCGCATCGTTACTTCCTGCTCCGGCTCGCTGAACCAGAAGAAAGTGTCTTTCACGCCGAGGCAGAGCAGGTCCACCAGATAGCAGCCGACTGTCAGATTTCCGTTTGTGTGGCGGCGCGTTACAAATACGTTGGCCATGCGGCTCTCCTGCCAGTCCAGGTTTACAAAACACTTATAGACGGGCAATTTGCGGGCGCGGGTCTGAATGTATTTTTCGGGGGAAAGTGGTTGTTGCGGTTGTTTTTTCATGGTCTGCTGCCGGAAAGCTTTTTTGTGAAGCAAAAATGGCTCCTAAAACGTTATAAAATACCGGAAATACGCCGGAATATGCTCCTTAAAAAATAGACCTCTTGCGAAAGTCTATTTATTCCCTTCCGGGTGCTACTTCCACCGTTACTATGGTTGCCACATATGCAAATACGTAATTATAAGCTGCTCCTTAATCTCCACAACACAGAATAATGGAGATTGGGGGCGTACTACACAGCAACGAAAATGCTGCATGAAAAGACTTTCAAAAGAAGCCTAATGTAGTTTTGGAAAGCCGCAAAGGTCGAATGCCTTCCAGCCCCCACCTTTGCGCCATGAAATTCCGGACCGGACTTTTTCTCTCCCTCCTCGCTTTTTCCGCTCAGGCGCAAACCACCCAACCTTATTTCCAGCAACGCGTGGACACGCGGATGCAGGTAACGCTCGACGACCAGAAGCACGAGCTGACTGCCACCGTCGAATATCGCTATACCAACAACAGCCCCGACACGCTGCGCTCCATTTTCTGGCACCTCTACCCCAATGCTTACAAAAGCGACCAGACGGCCTTTAACTACCAGCAAGTCGAAAACGGCAAGACGGATTTTTATTACAGCAAGGAAAAAGACAAAGGCGGATTCCGGGAACTGAATTTTGGCGAGGCGGGCCGGCTGCGGTATTATAAAGACGACTCGGTAAAGAATATTGACCAGGGCGAACTGATACTGCAAACGCCCTTGCTGCCGGGCGAAACACGCGTGATTTCCGGAAATTTCCGGGTCAAAATCCCCAAAGTTTTTTCCCGCTTCGGCCACTCTGGGCAGGCCTATTTCATTACCCAGTGGTTTCCCAAGCCGGCGGTGTATGACCGCCAAGGCTGGCACGTGATGCCCTATCTCGACCAGGGGGAATTTTTCTCCGAAATCGGCAGCTATGATGTAGAGATTACCCTGCCGGAAAATTATGTGGTGATGGCTACCGGCAACCTGCAAACGCCGCGCGAAAATCAGTGGCTCGATTCGTTGAGCCGCGTGCCGTATGCGGCCTACAAAAACGCGCGCGACACTTTTCCGAAATCATCGCCCGTTACCAAAACCATCCGCTTCACCGAGGACAACGTTCACGATTTCGCCTGGTTTGCCGACAAGCGTTTTATCGTGCGGAAGGATACTGCGTCGGTGTGTTGCATTGAGCGGGAGACGAAGGCTAAAAGCGAGAGCAGACGCATTGATGGTCAGCGGGTGGATAAGGAAGAAACTTTTTCGGAATCCGTTCCCAATCTCGTTACGCTCTACTCCGCCTTTCTGCCTTCTGATTCCAATTACTGGAAGCGCGGCAACGACTATCTGAGAGCAGCTTTGAAGGTGTATAGCGATAACCTCGGCCCCTATCCTTACCGCACCATCAAGGCTGTTGAAGGCGATATGAAAGCGGGCGGCGGCATGGAATACCCCACCATTACCGTCATTGACCGCGACGCAAGTCCGGGCCTCAAGATGGTGGTGATTCACGAGGCGGGCCACAACTGGTTTCAGGGCATTCTGGCAAGCAACGAGCGCCGCTATCCCTGGCTTGATGAGGGATTGAACTCTTTCTATGAACAGAAAACCGTGCGGGCCTACAACGAAGCGCTGCGCGACTCGACGGCGAAGGCAAAGGGCGTTCCCAGAAGCAAAAACGACCTGCGGGAGGAAAGCACTGAAACCGTTTTCTACTACGAACTGGCCAAAACCGGCGAAACCCAGCCGCTGGACTTGTCCTCCGAAGACTTCCGCTATCCCAACTATGGCGGCGATGTGTATTACAAGACGGCTGCCTGGATGCGCTGGCTGGAAGGCTATATGGGGGAAGAAAACCTGCGCGCCGCCATGCAGGACTATTTCAACACCTGGAAATTCCGCCACCCGCAGCCCCAAGACCTTTTTGCCATCTGGAAAAAGCATTCGCCTAAAAACATCGACTGGTTTCTGGATAATGCCTTCTCGACCACCGAACCTGTAGATTTCTCGTTGCGCAAAGCCGGAAATATGGGCGACTCGGTGCAGATTGCGATAAAAAACCGGCTCTCGTTTCCGGCTCCGGCAGGCGTTATCGGGTATAAAGGCGACAGCATTGCAGCGCAGGCGTGGACCGCGCCGTTTTCCGGAAAAACCACCGTTTCGCTGCCGCGCCTCGACTATGACCGCATTGCGCTTTCCGATGCCATCCCCGATGCTACCAAAGCCAACAACAGCACCACGCGCGGCATTCAATTGGGCGTTGCGGGCGGCTTTCAGAACGACTATAAAACCAAAATATGGCTCGCGCCGGCGTTGGGCTATAATGTGTATGACGGC
>DDEO01000063.1 GCA_002336725.1 Bacteroidetes bacterium UBA1952
GCCAGCGGGTTGCCGCCGTAAGTGGAACCATGCTCGCCCGGCTTGATGGTCAGCATAATTTCATCATCGGCCAGCACGGCAGACACCGGCATCATGCCGCCGCTGAGGGCCTTGCCGAGAATCAACACATCAGGCCGAACCTCTTCATAATCGCAGGCCAGCATCTTGCCGGTGCGCGCCAGCCCGGTCTGGATTTCATCGGCCAGAAACAACACATTGTATTTGCGGCACAGCGTTTCTACGCCTTTCAGATAGCCGTCGTCGGGAACCACCACGCCGGCTTCGCCCTGAATAGGCTCCACCAGAAAGGCACATATATTTTTATCCTGAAAAGCCACTTCTACCGCCGCCAGGTCGTTGTAGGGAACCACATCATAGCCCGGCTGAAATGGCCCAAAGTCTTCGCGGGCGGTTGGGTCGGTGCTAAAAGAAATAACGTTGATGGTGCGCCCATGGAAATTGCTTTTAGCCGCCACAATGCGGGCCTCGTCTTTGGCAATGCCCTTGACGCGATAGCCCCAGTGGCGGGCCAGTTTCAGCGCCGTTTCCACCGCTTCCACACCGCTGTTCATCGGCAGCACCTTGTCATACCCAAAAAAGCGGGTGATGTATTCTTCAAATTCGCCCAGCAGATTGCTGTGGAAGGCGCGAGAGGTGAGCGTGAGCGTAGCAGCCTGCTCGGCCATTGCCTGCACCAGACGCGGATGGCAGTGTCCCTGATTAACCGCCGAGTAGGCCGACAGGAAATCGTAGTAGCGTTTGCCGTCCACATCCCACATATACACGCCTTCGGCGCGGGCCAGCACCACGGGCAGCGGGTGATAATTGTGTGCGCCGTAGCGTTCTTCGAGGTCTATATAATGTTGGGCTTTGGGAGAAACGCCGGCATCAACGGTATTCATCCGGCAAAGGTAAAGGAGATGGGAGTTAGGAGTTGATTGTTGTTGATAAAGGTTGATGGGAGTTGATGGTTGTTGATAAGGGTTGATGGGGGTCGATGGTAGGGGCGACCCTTGTGGTCGCCCTGTTGATGATTGTTGATTGTTGTTGATCGTCGTTGATGGTTGTTGTTCGTCGTTGATAAGGGTTGATAAGGGGTTTGTAGGAACGCGCCAAGAGGCGCGTTCTAAAGGGTTGATGAGGAAACCTGCTCCATTGGTTTTTTTTAAAGAAAGCAGGAAAATTTATTGCCCGATCCGTGAAAATCCGTCCTGATCCGTGTCATCCGCGTGCTATTTCCCTACACAAGCGCACGACCGCGTGAACGAATTGGCTCGCCATCTGGGTGTCATCCGCGTGCTATTTTCCTACACAAGCCGTTCTCACTTACCCTCACATTTTCCGGAAATTCCGGAATCCAAACAACGCAGTCAGCCCGGCGGCGCACAGCGCCAATATCAGCAGCGACCCAAAGGCGTTCAAACCGGTGAAAGAAAGCACCATCTTCACGCCATACAGCATCGAAGCGGAAACCAGAAACGTTATCGCCCACTGCCGCAACGGAAATAGCGCCGAAAGCGAAAGGCCGGTTATCTGCACCGTCTTCCAGGTGTAAAAAACCACCATGCAGAGCGTGGAGAGCGAAAAAGAAAGGGCTATTCCCGGCAATCCCAGCAGCGGATAGAGCATCCACGCAAGAACAGATGCCAGCACCAAATCGCCCGCTGCACCCCAAAGCACCCATTGCGTTTTCCGGAAATGTTGCAGCATTGCCGAAAACGGATAGGCCCGCAGGGGCAAAACCAGCGTCGTCATGGCGAAAATGGAAACGGATGCCTGATAGCGCCCCCCAAAAACCACTTCAAAAAGCGCCTCGCGACCCAGCATCAAAAACCAAAACAGCGGAAAGACAAAAGCCGCTAACAAGCTGCCCGTAGCACGAATAAAAACCGCTTTTCCGGTAGCGCCGGTCTCGCCCGCATCAGCAGCCTGATGCAAAAAAGCACTGCCGGCAGCGCCCAGAAGCAGCGGCAGAAACGGCACCTCCTGCGCACCGTTAAAATACACCCCCGACAGCGCCGGCACCACCAGAAAACCCACCAAAGCCTTGTCCAGCAGGCGGGAACTTTGCTGAATCAAATCATAAACGGCCAGGTCGCGCCAGAGCCGCGTCAGCCCCACAGCCACCGCTACGCCCCCATCCGCCATCCGACGGGAAGCCTTCGCAAACGGGAGATACAGCACAAAAGCCCGCAGCAACGCCAGCAGGCCCAGACTGCCAAAAAGCAGCGGCGGCGAAGCGGCGAAAAAGCCATGCAACGCCACAAAAAGCAGCGAAGCCACGCCATTGACCACAGATACCTGCCGATAGCGCCGCTGCCCCAGCGCCAGTCCCTCGGCCAGCGTTGCCAGCACCCAGCCTATAAAGAAAACGACCAGCACAGGCAACGACGGGAAACCGCGATTCCAGAAGACGAAAAGCAGGGTTGAAAGCCCCAAAAGCACCCCGAAAAAAGCCCGCATCTTCTGGCTGCTGCCCCGCAAACCAACCATCAAATCGGCCGGCCCCACAACCTGCGCAAGCGTGGGGATACCCATGCAGGCAAGCGTACTCAGCAATCCATAACGAACCCAGATATTTTGATATTGGCCGTAGGCTGCCGGCGAAAGTACCCGCGAATACCAGACCATAACCCCCAGCAGGGCCAGTGCCGGAAAAATACGGGCGGCCAGCAGAAAGGCACTGCGTCGTGCAAGGGTTCTTTCCGGCTGCCGGGACATAGGCGCAAAGAAAAGATAAAAAGCCTGACGGATCTTTAAGAAAAATCGTCAGGCTTTAAAGAAAAAAAGGAGCATTCGGGCTACAGGTCTTTCATCTCTACCCGAAGCGGCGCTTCCTCGTCCCTTTTCCGGGAATGGCGATAGCCCCAAACCAAAGCAGCGATTATCAAGGCAAAGAGCACGATGCTCGCAATGGCCGAAATGCGATTGCCGAGGATAAAAGACTGCGGCTGAAATTTGAAATCAATTTTGTGGTTGCCTGCCGGGATTTTTACGGCCCGCAGCACGTAGTTGGCCCGCACAATCGGCGTTTCTTTTCCATCCACAAACGCCTTCCAGCCTTTGTCGTAATACATATCCGAGAACACCGCCAGCCCTTCGTTGGGGTTGTGCGATTCAAACTGCAACTCGTTGAGGCCATACTTCGTCAGGCGGATAGCGGCGCTGCTGTCTTTCCGGAAATTTCCGGAACCGATGACTTGCTGAAAAGGCTGCACCCGAATAATCGCCGTGGTTGACGGATTCCAGTCGGCAGCCGGATTGGGAGCCGCCGTGTCGCCGATTTTAGGCGCGTTCATCGCCAACATCTCTTCGTCGGCAGTATTTACATATTTTACATTGCTCACAAACCAGGCATTGCCCAGTGCGCCCGGATTGGGCATCACCGCCGGCTGATTATTTTGTCCGGGAACGATAAAATATTTGGTATTGAGCATATCCAGCACGGCGCTGTTCATGCCTTTCTGCGGGCTGAGATGAATGTCTATCAAATCCTGATAGCTCTCCATCTTGGCCGGACTGTAGCCACCCACGAGCTTCATATTATAGGCCGGAACGGCATCGTTGTAAGGGTCGCGCGTGAGGTCCATCACCCGGAAATACGGGTCTTTATCGGTCAGGATTTGCTGGTCCACCGGGCGGGGTGCAAAAGCGGCATCATACTGCCCCGGCTCTTCGTAGTTGCTTTCGTTGAGATAACGCTTGTTCACCATCTGCAAGTCCACAAAAGTGAGCGCGGCCAGCACAATCAATGCCGTCATGGCGTTGAGTTTCTCCTTCACCAGCGCCCATAGCACGGCGGCGGCGGCCAGGATGAAGAAGGCCGAACGAAGTCCACTATTGCGCGCCATCGCTGCCCGGTCTTCGCGAATCAGGCTCAGAAGCTGCGGCGGCAGTTGCGCATCGGTCTGTGGATTGGTGAAGTCAAAAAACACCGAAGCGCCCAGCCCAAGCACCAGTGCAAGGCCGCCGGTGATGCCCGCCGAAAGCTTGATGGCCTTCCACTTGCGGGCTGCGTCCGGCTCCTGCAAAAGCTGATGAATGCCCCAGATGCCCACCACCGGAAAAATCAATTGCGGCATGACAAGGGCCATCGACGGTGTCCGGAAATTCTTGAGCAGTGGCAAGGTATCAAACAAAAAATAGTTGATGCCCGACAGGTGATTTCCCAGCGACAGGATAATCCCAAAAAGCGCCGCCGCCGCAAGCGCCCATTTCATCGGATTGCGGATCACGACAAGCCCCAACACAAACAAGAAGCAAATGATGGCCCCGAGATATACCGGCCCGGAAACAAACGGCTGCGGCCCCCAGTACGACGGCAGTTTTTCGTATTGCGGGCCTACCATTTCGGCAGTCTGCGGCAGGCGATCGGCTTCCTCGCCGGAGGCACCGCCGTAGAGGTCGGGAACCAGCAGCGTAAAAGTTTCGCCCATGCCCTGACTCCAGCGGAAGGCATAGTCTTTATCCAGCCCGCCCTTCGATTTGTCTTCGCCGGCAGGCCGGTTGAGTGTCAGTTCGCTGTTGCCGCCCCGCATGGTATATTGATTGTACTCGCGCGTGGGCAAAATGCCCACGGCATTGGTTGCCACGCCCAGCAGCCCCATAACCACGGCCAGAACGCTTGCCATCAGAAAGCGCGGCAGGGTTCCTTTGCGAATGGCATCTACCAGATAGCCGATGCCCACAAATACCAGAATCAGACCCATGTAATACACAATCTGATAGTGGCCCGAGAGGGCTATCAATGCCATCGCCGATGCAAAAAGGGCGCTGCCGCCCACCCATTTCCCCCGATAGAGCAGGATGAAGCCGGCCAGCACCAACGGCATCCAGCCAATTGCCAGCATCTTGGTATTATGCCCTGCCGAGATGATAATCGGATTGTAGGTAGCCAGAGCAAAACCTACTGCGCCCAGCAGCCCCAGCCAGCGGTTCATGCGCAATACCTGACTCAGCGCGTAGAAACTGAGCATAGCCACCAGAAAAAAATTGGCCGGCTGCGGCAATAAGTGGGTTAGAAAATGATACAACTCCGCGAAATAGGAACTCGTCTTTCCGAGGAAAATCAGGTATGTGGGGTTGCCGCCAAACATACTGTTGGTCCAGAGCGGAATTTCGCCGGTCTGCTCATAGGAGCGGCGGGCTTCCTCGCTCATGGCTTTCCACGAAACGATATCGTGTTGGGAGAGGACAAGTCCCTGAAGCGCCGGCAGAGACACCACCAGCGCCACCAGGATCATGATGGCAATAATAACGAGGTGGGGAGTCCACTTTTTAAAATTGATAGCAGCCATACGGTGTTTTGAGAAGAAAGGCAAAAGTATTGCGCAGGCCGCCATCAGCGGCGACATCTGGAAAAACCCGGAGCAGAATTTCCGGGCCCGGAAGGTCAGTTAGAAACAAACTTCAACCCTACGACGCTGCCGATGAGCGTACAGATGAAAAACATCCGCCAAAAGGTCATGGGTTCTTTAAAATAAAAAATGCCTATCAGCGCGGTGCCCACTGCGCCAATGCCCGTCCAGACAGCATAAGCCGTGCCCATCGGGATGGTTTGCGCGGCCTTCCCCAACAGGAACATACTGATGCTGACGGTTATCAGAAAAGCAATCGTCCAGCCCGGATTCCGGAAATTATTGGAAAGATTCAGGCTTGTGGCAAAGGCCACTTCAAAAATGCCGCCGAGGATGAGGTAAAACCAGGCCATTGGGGTTGATGGTTGGGACCGCCCTGTGTGGCGGCCCTGTTGATTGTGGCCGGGGGCCGTTTCATCCATAAAAAAAATCCTTGCCTTGCCGGAAAGGATTTTTCAAAAGAGAATCAAAGAGGAATTTTATTGTGCAGGCGCGGGGGCCGGAGCTGCCGACGCAGCGGGGCCGGCAGGGGCCGGAGCAGCGGGTGCCGATTGTTGTGGCGGCGCGGCGGCGGG
>DDEO01000214.1 GCA_002336725.1 Bacteroidetes bacterium UBA1952
TCCTTCGGAGGGGTTGGGGAGGCCGGAGAGGCTTGATAATTATTACAGATGCCCGTTGGAGTTAGAAAACCCGTTATGAAAAGCCATTTTTTCCGGAAAAATATCCTCGCGCTGCCGGCCTTGCTGGTGGTGGTTTTGGTGGCGATTTCCGGAAAATCAATGGCTCAAAATCCACCCGAAGGCGGCAATCAGGTAACGGTAAACATCAACCACGCGCGCCTTTTTGAAGCCGTGCAGCAAGATGGCCGTTCGCTCAACAAACTCATTGGCGATGTGCAATTAGAGCAAAACGGAACCCTTTTTTACTGCGACAGCGCCTATATCGACCTGGCGGCCAACAACCTCGAAGCATTTAACAACGTCCGGATTATTCAGCCCGGCGGAACGGAGGTTTCTTCGGATTATCTCAAATATACCGGCAACCTGAAGGTGGCTTTCCTGCGGGGAAATGTGCATCTGCTGAACGGCACCGACAACCTGTGGTGCGAAAACCTGACGTATAACACCGGCACCAAAATCGGCACCTACGACAATGGCGGCACGCTGCAAACCATTTCTACCACGCTGACGAGCAACAATGGCTGGTATAACACGCGCACCAAGGATTCGCGCTTCACCGGCGATGTGCTGGTTTCGGACACTTCTTACAACGTTGTTTCCGATGATTTGGGATATAACACGGTCTCGAAAGTGGTTTTGTTTTACGGCCCGTCGGTGGTCAAAAACGACAAAAGCGAGCTGAATACCACGTCTGGTTTTTATGATTCCAAAGCGGAGGTCGCGCATTTTACCAAACGCTCTTCGGTGCGCAGCGGTGCGCAATATGTGGAAGGCGACACGCTGGACTATGACCGGAAAACCGGCAATGGCATTGCCAAAGGCAAGGTAAAAGCCCTCGATACGGCGCAGAAACTGACCCTTTGGAGCAACCACGCCACCGTA
Organism: Bacteroidetes bacterium UBA1952; assembly: GCA_002336725.1. Classification (GTDB taxonomy): domain Bacteria; phylum Bacteroidota; class Bacteroidia; order Chitinophagales; family Chitinophagaceae; genus UBA1952. The sequence continues at coordinate 943 of DDEO01000214.1, forward strand.
AACGAAAAAACCAAAACCCTGCTGGCCACCCAAAAACCGGTGCTGCGCAAGGAAGGCGAGAAAGATACGCTCTATATGCGTGCCGATACGTTTTTCAGCGCCACCTATTCGGGCGTTTTGCAGTGGCAAAAGACGCGCCGTTTTCCGGAAACAAAACCGCAAATTCCGGAAAATACCAAGCCTAAGAACCGCCGCGCAAAGACTCCCGTAGCAGACACTTCTCTGGCGTTGACCGATACAGCAGCGACGGACACGACGCATGCTTTTATCGGCTTTCACCACGTGCTGGTTTTCTCGGATTCCATGCAGGCACGCTGCGACAGCATCTCCTATACCCGCCGCGATTCTACGCTGCGGCTGATGATTAATCCGGTGGCCTGGTCGCGGCAGTCGCAGATTACCGGCGATACGCTTTTGCTGCAAAACGACAGCGGCACGATTCGCCGCGTTTATGTTCCGGCCAATGCTTTTGTGGCCTCGCGCACCGGCCCGGTCAAAGCCGCCATTTTCGACCAGGTGCAGGGCAAAACGCTCACCGGTTATTTCCAAAACGGCGAGATGACACACATTGTGGTGCGCCCCGAAGCCGAAAGCATTTATTACCCCAAAGACGACAGCGGCGCGTACCTCGGCGTGAACAAAGCCACGAGCGAGCGCATGACCGTTTTCTTCGGCGATGGCGAACTGCAAACGATTTTATTGGAAGAAGACGTAAAGCAGAAGATGATGCCCATCCCGCAGGTAAATCTCTCGGAGATGCGCCTGTCGCGCTTCATCTGGCGCGAAGAGGAACGGCCCCTGAGCGTGGAAGAGATATTTAAGTAAGGGCTGATGGGGGTTTGATAAGGGTTGATGGGGGGTGNNGACCTGACAGGTCCGCAGCGAAGCGCAGGATGCCTGTCAGGTCTGTTTTTTAAGCTGCACGAAAGTGCGTTTGGCCCTACTGTCCACGCGTGGGAGCGAGCGGAGTTCCGTACAAACTGGATTTGTACAATCTGCGAGTCCCTGGCCGTTATGCATACTGTCTGCAAAAGAATAACGAGGCAGTCTTATTCTGCTATATTTGCGTTAGGCGCCATTTGCCCGAATAGAAGACTTTGCGATTTAGGCTAACCATATTGTTCTTTACCTGCCTGATTCAGTTTGACTGTGTCGGCCAGTCGGATTTGTCTTTGCTTGCAACTGCATCTAAGGCTTTAAAGCAGGCTGATACCACCCAGGCTGTTGCTGCCTTAGAACAGTTTAGCAATCAAAATCCTACCAGCGGCTTATTACTGATTTTGAATCAAAGACTTGCCGAAATTTACATTAAAAGGAAACAGTACGACTCGGCGCTGGCGAAACTTCAATACGCTTCCCGTTTTAAACCAAAAGATTATTTCACATGGAGCGCTATAGATTCGTTCGGAAATCTTGTAACAAGCTACCAATTTGCTTCTGCAAAAGCTGACTTATGCGTCCTGCTTAGCGAGGTATACAGGCTTAGAGGTGATAGAGCTGCTTCATTACGATATTTGCAGCTTGCAGACACGGCTTTCCTACCGACCTATGGGGGCTGTGCCAATGGGATGATTATGTACCGCACTTTCTTGTCCCTTAAATATACCGACCATTATTTGCAATTTGGCGACACAGCAAGAGCCGTTAGCCGGTTGCTTGATTATTTCATGTCGGGCGAATCGTTTTCTGACAAGGCAGCTTATAAATTACGTAACATCCTAAAGCAGAAATATTCACGGCAGCAAATCGCTCAGGAGATAGAACGCGGAATTAGTGCAGCGCGAATAGTAAATGGGAAGAACGATGAACCGGACAAAGTTCTTTCCCTTACGCTGTTCGGACATGAAATTCGCCAACGCGCCTATGCCTCTCTGGCAGAACATCAAGCGAGGTTGCGCAAAGCCCCGAACCTACAAATTATGCCAATCAAGGGTTGAAAG
>DDEO01000171.1 GCA_002336725.1 Bacteroidetes bacterium UBA1952
ACCAGCTTCCGCTTGCGCCGCCGCCGCCGAAACTGCCGCCGCCGCCGCCGCCGCCAAAACCTCCGCCTCCACCAAATCCGCCGCCGCCTCCACCAAATCCGCCACCGCCCCAGCTGCTACGTCGTCCGCCGCCGCCCAGCATATTGCCAATGATAAGCGGGGCAATCCAGCCGCCACCGCCGCCGCCACGCCCGCCACCACCGCCGCGCATAAAACGCGCCATCAGGAAAACGATGATAAACAGGAAAACGACCCCGCCAATAGAAACGCCGTCGCCGGGCCGGTCCTGCGGGTCGTCGTTCACGTATTCACCCCGCGTGGCCTTGATGATAGCATCAGCGCCCCGGCTAAAACCCTGATAATAATCGCCCTGCCGGAAGGCCGGCGTAATCTCGCGGCGGATAATCTGTCCGGAAGTCAGGTCGGTGAGCGCGCCTTCCAGCCCGCGACCAACGGAAATATTAATTTTCCGCTCCTGAATAGCCGCCAGAATCACCACGCCATTGTTCTTGCCCGACCGCCCTATCTGCCAGCGGTTGCCCAACTCTGTGGCATATTGCGCCACATCATAGCCGCCGATAGACGGAATGGTAACAATGATAATGGTCGTAGAGCTTTCGCGGTCGTATTGCCGGAGTTTTTCCGAAAGCTGCGCCGCTTCTGCCGACGAGAGTACGTGTGCATAGTCGTTTACCGGTTGGAGCGGAGTCGGTTTTTCCGGAAAATCACTGTCTTTTTGGGCATAAAGGGCCGGCCCTGTCCCTACAAGGAGCAGCAGCAGGAGCAGGTATTTACAAAACAGCTTTTTCATGCACCAAAAACAATATCGTCGGGGAGTTCGTTTTGCGAGGCCGAAGGGTCTGATGGAAAGTGCTGCGCCAGTGCGCGACCGATAGCCGAGACCGCCGCCGCGATGCCTTCGCCGTGGGCATTTTTCCGGAAAAAAGAAACCATTTGCGCCGCTGCTTCTTTCCAGAAATCGGCGCCGCCGGTGAGGTTATAAATGGCTTCGTCGCCGAAGAGGGCAAACTGCTTATCGCGCAGAGCCACATATACCAGCGCGGCGTTGCGGTGCGCCGTTTTGTGCATTTCTAATTGTGCAAAAACCTCTTTGGCGCGCTCCATCGCATCTACATAAGTGCAGGAAGACTCTATAAATACCCGGATTTCGCCGGTCGTCGTCTTTTCGGCGTGCGCAATGGCGGCAACAATGGGTTGCTGCTCATCCTCAGAGAGAAAGGACGGCTTGGGTTTTTCGTTGGCCAAAACAGAGCGGTTTTTGGAATAATGGATTCTCGCAGAGACGCAGAAAGAAGGGATATGCTCGCAGAAGCGCAGAGGAAGAAAGCACAGATATGCTCGCAGAGGCGCAGAGGAAAATGGTAAAACCTTCCAATGATTATGGGAAGCGAATAACCAATTCGTGAGTGCTATGCCGTCTCCCCTTTCCTTCGGAGAGGGGCCGGGGGTGAGGCTTAAAACTGCACCTGCGGCGCGGTTTGCGCAGCGGCATCGGCAGCAAAAGTGGGTTTGGTGCGGAAGCCAAGCATATTGGAGAAGATATTGTTCGGGAACTGCCGCACTGTGGTATTGTAGCTCTGCACGGAGCCGTTATAGGCATTACGGGCCGTAGTTACGCGGTTTTCGGTGCCTTCCAATTGGTTTTGCAGGCCCAGGAAGTTTTCGGTGGCGCGCAGTTGCGGATAGGCTTCTACCGAGATATTAATCAGGTTGCGGGCGGCGGTTTGTGCTTCGGCTCCGGCGCGTTGCAGTTCGTTTACGTCCTGCTGCGTGATATCGTCGCCGATGGGCTTGGAAGCAACGCTTTTGAGCGCAGCGCCTGCTTGTCCGGCGCGGGCGGCGGCGGTTCCGATATAGGTTTCTTTCTCAAAATTAGCAGCGCCTTTCACGGTCGCTACCAGGTTGGGAATCAGGTCGGCGCGGCGCTGATATTGGTTTTGCACTTCGGCCCATTTGGCTTTTACGTCTTCGTCGAGCGCCACCAGGTTTTTCTGGATATTGCACGAGTAGCAGCCGCCGATGAGCAAGATGCCGAGGAGAATGAGGATGACGGGAGAGATTTTTCTCATGATTAAAGGAAAGGTTTTGGAGAGAAGGTGGGAATGCGGATTTTTCCGGAAATTTCCGCGTGAAGGTATTAAAAAATCAGGCCGGGCGGTGCAGCATGGGCTTTAGTCTTTCCTACAGGCGGTTATCTTTGCGCCATGAGCTTTCAGACGGAAGATTTCCGGCAACTTGCCACAGATGCCGACGACCGCGATACGCTGTTTCCTTTCCGGGCGCGTTTTCACATCCCGCAACACAATGGCGAAGACGTGGCCTACTTCTGCGGCAACTCGCTGGGCCTGCAACCGCGCAGCACGTCCTATCTTTTTGAACAGGAGCTGCGCGACTGGGCGCGCTACGGTGTGGAGGGGCATTTTCAGGCCCAAAGCCCGTGGTTTAGCTATCACAAGCAGTTTGCCGGTCCGCTGGCCGCTATCGTGGGTGCAATGCCCGAAGAGGTAGTGGCCATGAACACGCTCACGGTGAACCTGCAACTGCTGCTGATGAGCTTCTATCGCCCCACGGCGGAGCGTTTTAAAATCATCATGGAAGCCGGGGCTTTTCCGTCCGACCAGTATGCGGTGGAAACGATGGTGCGCCTGCACGGCTACAATCCGGAGGAAGCCATTATTGAAGTAGCGCCGCGCGAAGGCGCACACACGCTGCGCACCGAAGATATTATTGCCGAAATCGAAAAAGCGGGCAGTCAATTGTGTGTTTTGCTTTTCAGCGGCGTACAATATTATACCGGTCAGCTTTTTGACATTCCGGCGCTCACCGAAGCGGCGCATAAAGTGGGTGCAATCGCCGGTTTTGACCTCGCCCACGCGGTGGGAAATATTCCTTTAAAACTCCACGAATGGAATGTGGATTTTGCCTGCTGGTGTTCGTATAAATACCTCAACAGCGGCCCCGGCGGCGTGGGCGGTGCTTATATCCACGAGCGTTTTGCCTGCGACCCCGCTACGCCGCGCCTCGCCGGCTGGTGGGGACAGCGCGAACACGACCGCTTCCGGATGCAGAAAGGATTTATTCCGGAACCAGGCGCGCAGGGCTGGCAGATGAGCAATGCGCCGGTCTTCAATATGGTGGCACACCGCGCCTCGCTGGACCTTTTCGACAAGGCTGGCATGGAGCCGCTGCGCGAAAAAAGCCTGCGCATGACTGCTTTTCTGGAAAAAATGCTCCGCAGCATCCCCAACCCGAAATTTGAAATCATTACGCCTGCCGACCCGGAAGCGCGCGGTTGTCAGCTCTCGCTCTTGTTTGACAATTCCGGAAAAGAAACCTTTGACCGCCTCACCAGCGCCGGCATCGTGGCTGACTGGCGCGAGCCGAACGTGATTCGCGTAGCGCCCGTGCCGATGTACAACACGTTTATGGATTGCGTGCGGCTGTATGAAGCCTTGCGCGGCGCGGCGGAGTAGTTTTGGAGACGTTTGGACGGTAAGTTCCCCGCTCGTTTAGCCTCACCCCCGACCCCTCTCCGAAGGAGAGGGGTGACAGTATAACGAAGGGAGTGGGAGTATAGCGTCAGAAAGCAAAGCCTACAAAAGCGGAATTGATTTCATTGCCCTTTTTGCTTTTATTTTTAAATAAAAAATCCCCCATCCCTCATTGCCTGCCATGCCCGAAAGATTTCCGGAAATGGATGCTGCAAAGCTGCGCAAAAGCGGCTCGGTGCTGACGGTCGGCACCTTTGACGGCGTTCATACCGGCCACCGCGCCATTCTGGAACAGGTGGTTGCTACTGCCAAAAAAGAAGGCTGTCCGGGTGTGATTATCACTTTTGACCCGCATCCGCGCTCGGTAGTAGGTAAAAACGGCCCGATGGAACTCCTCACGCCGATTGCGGAGCGCATTGCGTTGCTGAAATCTTTCGGGATTGATGAGGTGATTGTGGTTCCCTTCACCGAAGCCTTTGCCGCCCTTTCGCCGGAAGAATACATTCAGGACTTTCTGGTTAAAAGCTTTGCGCCAAAGGCCATTGTTACCGGCTACGACCATCATTTTGGCAAAGGCCGCGCCGGAAATTTTGACACCCTCGCCCGTTTTGCACCGGTATTCAACTATCGCCTCTCGGAGATTCCGGCTACGACGATTGACGCGGCGGCGGTGAGCAGCACCAAGATCCGCACGGCGCTGCGGGAAGGGCGCGTAGCAGATGCCGCGCGGATGCTCGGTCGGCCTTATTCCATAACCGGAACGGTGGTGAAAGGCAAGCAACTGGGCCGCACGATTGGTTTCCCGACCGCCAATCTGGAACCCGTGGAACCCGCGCAGCTCATTCCGGCAGAAGGGGTGTATGCCGCCATCGCGGAAACCGAAAGCGGAAACCGATTCCGGGCGATGATTAATATTGGTCGGCGGCCCACGGTAGAAGCAGCGGGCGAACGCACGCTTGAAGCGCATTTGCTGGACCATTTTTCCGGAAATCTATACGACCAAAGGCTTCGGATTTTATGTATCGACCGCCTCCGGGAAGAACAGAAATTCGCTTCGCTGGATGCGCTCAAGGCGCAATTAGCCCAAGACCGGGAGCAGGCGAAAGCGGTTTTGCCCGAAAACCTATAAGGTTTTTGAAACCTTATAGGTTTGGGGTTTTCCGGAAAATTTTCGCTCGGCAGGCACAGCCTGCACCCTAATCCGACGAAAGCGCAGCTTTCGCCGAACGGACAGACCGAAGCGGTTTTGCCCGAAAACCTATAATGTTTTTGAAACCTGAGAGGTTTGGGTGGGACAGCTTTAGGTAAGGGTTTTTCCGGAAATTTCCGGGATTCATCCTGTGCTTTTTAAAGCCTTGGAATCCTGCATTTGGATTCCGGAAAACCGGATATTATCTTGTCTTCTGAAATCTCCAAAAACCACCATGGCTGCCGACTGGAAAGGCTTCTTCCGCTTCAACCGTGCCGAACGCTACGGGGTATTGGCGCTGGGCATCGTGCTGGTGGGATTGCTGGCGGTGCGCATTGCCCTGCCCTATTTTGTGCATCCGCCCGAACCCGACAAAGCCGAACTGGCGGCGCTGAATGCGAAATACAACGCCTGGCTGGCCGAAAACGCAACGGTGGAAGAAAACACGCCCTACTGGCGACGCAACGAACCGGCGGTAGAAACGGTGCTCGCCCCTTTTGACCCCAACACCATTGACTCGATGGGCATCCGCCGGCTGGGCCTGCCGGGCTTTGTGGCGAGAAGCTGGCTGAACTGGCGCGACAAATATGGCAAGGTGTTTTACAGCGCCGACGACGTAAGCCAAATCCGGGCGTTGAAGGCCGAAGATTTTGAGCGGATAAAACCCTTTATTCGCATCTCGGCGGTGCGGCCCGAACGCAAGCCCTACGGCAGCCGCTTTGAGAAATATGTGCCGCCGGAATTTGTGGACATCACAACCGCCGATACCACGCTGCTGGACCGCGCCATTCCGGGCGTTGGCCCCTACATCGCCCGCCGCATTATTGAAAAACGCGACGCGCTCGGCGGCTATCTCAACATAGACCAGGTATTGGAAGGCCTGCGCCTGCCCGACAGTACAGCCCAGAACCTGCGCAAAAAGCTGCGCATTTTTCCGGAAAAAATCCGGAAATTATCGCTCAACAAAGCCTCTTTTGAGCAGCTCAAACGGCATCCCTACGTGGGCGAAAAGATGGCCAAAAACATCCTCGATTTCCGCGAAGCACTCGGCAAATACGAATCGGTTGAACAACTCCGGCAGGTGCCCTTGATGAATGGCGAAATTTATCGTAAAATTGCGCCTTATTTCACCGTGGACTGACGACATGTTTCATGGGTCATGTTTTATGTTTCATGTTTCATGGGTCATGGCAGACACGGTGGATTAAATTCCGGAATAAATAACTCTACATAACGAAGCCGAAGGCTCCAATGCCCGAAGGGCTTCCAAGCCGAAGGCTCCAACATCATCCAACGCCCAAAGGGCTTCCAACCTCTCTACATGGATTTCAACCGTACCGAAACGCAAGAACAAATCGCCACGATGGTGCGCGATTTTGCCAACAAGAACATTCGCCCCTACATGATGGAATGGGACGAAACCCAGAAATTTCCCTTAGAAACGATGCAGGAAATGGGCAAACTGGGTATCCTCGGCGTACTGGTTCCCGAAGAATATGGCGGCGCCGGGCTGGGTTATTTTGAATACATTTCCGTGATTGAAGAAGTAGCCAAGGTGTGTTCTTCCGTTGGCCTTTCGGTGGCGGCGCACAACTCGCTCTGCACCGGTCACATCCTGTATTTCGGCAACGAAGAGCAGAAGAAACGCTGGCTGCCCAAACTGGCTACCGGCGAATGGATTGGCGCGTGGGGTCTTACTGAAGCCAACACGGGCAGCGATGCCGGCAATATGCGCTGCACCGCCACCAAAGACGGCGACGAATGGGTGCTGAACGGCACTAAAAACTGGATTACACACGGCATCACGGGCCACGTGGCTGTGGTGCTGGCCCGCACCGGCGAACCGCGCACGTCCGGAAACGTTACGGCTTTTGTGGTGGAGCGCGGAACACCGGGTTTCAGCGGCGGCAAGAAAGAAAACAAGCTCGGAATGCGTGCCTCCGAAACCGCCGAACTGGTGTTCGACAACTGCCGCATCCCCGATGCCAACCGCCTCGGCGAGGTGGGCGACGGTTTCCGCCAGGCGATGAAGGTGCTCGATGGCGGTCGTATTTCGATTGCGGCCCTTTCGCTGGGCATTGCCAAAGGCGCGTATGAAGCGGCGCTGCAATACTCCAAAGAGCGCGAACAGTTTGACCAGCCGATTTCCAATTTCCAGGCCATTGCCTTTAAGCTGGCCGATATGAAAACGAAGATTGAGGTTGCCGAGATGCTCATCTACCAAGCCGCCGATATGAAAAACCGGGGCGAGAAGATGACCAAAGAAAGCGCGATGGCCAAGATGTATGCCTCGGAAATCTGCGTACAGGTAAGCACCGATGCGGTACAGGTATTTGGCGGTTATGGCTATACAAAAGATTTCCCTGTGGAGAAATTTTACCGCGACTCCAAGCTCTGCACCATCGGCGAAGGCACCACCGAAATTCAGAAGTTGGTCATCAGCCGCGATATTTTGAAGGCGTAGGGGCTGACCTATGTGTCAGCCCAAACTATGTGTCAGCCCCGACCTACCTACGTGTCAGCCCGGCAACGAAAGGGGTTTTCTCCCAGGGCAATACAAAGAAACAGGGCGCGTTCCTTTCCGGAGCGCGCCCTGTTTCTTTACCGGCACCTTTTTGCCAAGATGAGGATGAAGATTTATTTTACATCACGCACCGCTCTATGAATACTACAAACGGAAAGCAATCGGAAGCAGCCCTGCGCTTTGAGCGCATCCTGGAAGGCTTAAAGGAATCTTCCCGCCGAATGGTGGAAGAAAAGCGTCGCAAAGGGCAGTTGAATTCAGCTAGTCAGTAATTGCAAAATAGTATTTATTATTATTGTGATTATATTCATACTCTGATGCAGAGCCGTTCTTCCCACCTTGATTAACACCGTACTTGTGTGCTATTGTAAAAACTCCATTCTTATTTATATACCACGTTTTGCCACGCAGGTAAACGAACCTAAAGCCATCAGAGAGAACAGCAAAAAATAAGGGAATTTCTTTTTCAAGTTCGCTTTATTGGTCTTTACGTATTGTGCAGAATAGGGGCAGAGTGAAGAACGTTAGACAGGGTAATGTACACACAGCATCGCCGTTCAACAGGTACAAAACGATGTTGGCATCCAGGACAAGCTTATTCCCATTCATCGCGAAGCCTCTTTTGGATGACCAAGGGGTCTTCCTTCAGCTTTAGGGTGCCGCAATATTTTTTGGCCTTCAAAACTTTTGGCGCCGCCTTTTTACGGCGACACTTTTGCAATGCTTCATCCAGCGCCGCCATTTCCTGTTTCGTAGCGCCGCCTCTGAGGTTCAGTACCATTTCGCTTATTGTTTAAAATTACTACGCATTTTCCGGAAATTGGAAAATTCGCCGCAATCGTGGTGTGCTTGTGTAAAATAACACGTAAGTACGCCGCGCGGCAAAGGCTATGCTGCATACTTGCGCGAGCGGGGGAAAAGACCTTGTGGACAGGCATTCGCCTACTGGAAGCGCAGCTAAAAACCTACCGTGCAGCTAAACAAAAATACGGGACAGGTTAAGGGCGGGAGCCTTCGCCGAACGGTACAGAGCGCTACGCCGAGCAGGGGGCTATGCAAACACACTAATAAAAATCTATCACGTTACCCATGCTGTCTAACGGAATGCCGTACTCTTGGTAATCCTCTTTACGCAGTAGCAGAGCAGAATTATCAGGACAGGAAGGTTCATAAATCACCTTGAAGTCGATGTCTTTTAATGCCTGATATTTCTCGTGGCTTTTTCGAGAAAATTTATAGTGCCTGCCACTATTAAGATTGTATCCGACTAGATATTCATATTCCAATGCACTTGATTTGGCTCTGATGACCACCCCCTTGACCTTACCAAAAGTGAAAACGTGCTCCTTCTTCAATCTGGTTTCTCTAATCTGCTTTTGAATATACACACCAGAAAATACCACAGCTAATAGAACGGAAAACCAAACGGCCTCAACGAACTTTCTTTTTTGACGTGTCATCATGGTAACGATATTCAGCCTATAGCCGGGTAAAGGAAGCGGCCCCTACTGGGCATAGCGCCCTCGTTCGTTGTTCGGCGAATCCCGCACGTGCGGGGTTCGTCGCCTGTGTCTTCAGCCCTTGAAAGCAGCTCACCCGTTCGGCGAAGTCTGAGGCGCTGGCCGATGCAGTGTAGCCGACTTCGTCGCGCCGGATTGCAGTTTTCAAACTGCCCCCGCTCGGCGTAGCGCCGCCTGTGCCTTCCGCGTTGAAAACAGCTCAGCCGTTAATTCCACTGTAAAAATAGTTCTGCACAAGCCAGATTTCATGCAGGCTCCATAAAACCCATATTTCCCGCGGACACGCGCGGCGTGTCCCTACTTCTTCGCTCCCGTCTCCCGATACCCCAGCCCCATATTCCACCACATAAACGCGTATTTATCGGCCTGCTCGGCAATTTGCTGGGCCGTGGATTTTCCGGCGCCGTGGCCCGCGTTGGTTTCAATGCGGATGAGCGTGGGCTTGTCGCAGCTTTGGGCCTTTTGCAACTCGGCGGCAAACTTAAACGAGTGGGCTGGTACCACGCGGTCGTCGTGGTCGCCCGTCATCACCATCGTAGCCGGGTAGCAAACGCCCGCTTTCACGTTGTGTACCGGCGAGTATTTGTAGAGGTAGTTAAACATCTCGGCGTTGTCGTCGGCGGTGCCGTAGTCGTAGGCCCAGCCCGCGCCGGCGGTAAACTTGTGGTAGCGCAGCATATCCAGCACACCCACCGCCGGGAAGGCCACGCCAAACAGGTCGGGCCGTTGCGTCATGGAAGCGCCCACGAGCAGGCCGCCGTTGGAGCCGCCCGAAATCGCCAGCCGGTCTTTGCGGGTGATGTTTTCCTTTATCAGATACTCGGCCGCAGCAATAAAATCGTCAAACACGTTTTGCTTGTGCAGCTTCGTTCCGGCATTGTGCCATTCGTCGCCATATTCGCCGCCGCCGCGCAGATTGGCCACCGCATACACGCCGCCCTGCTCCAGAAACGACACAATGCTGGTAGAAAAACTCGGCGACAGTGACACATTGAAACCGCCGTAGCCGTAGAGCATCGTCGGGTTGGCGCCGTTGCGCACGAGGCCCTTTTTGCTGGTGATAATCATGGGCACCTTCGTGCCGTCTTTTGAGGTATAAAAAACCTGATGGCTCTCGTAGTCGGCGGGTTTGAATTGGATGCCCGGCTTTTTGTAGAGCGTAGATTTTCCGGAAACGATGTCGTAGCGGTAAATCGTGGCCGGCTGGATGTAGTTGCTAAACACGTAGTACACCTCTTTGTCCTTCCATTTTCCGGAAAAACCGCTCGCCGTGCCGGTGCCGGGCAGTTCTATTTTGCCTTCATTTTTGCCGGAAAGGTCGTAGCGATACACTTCCGAGAGGGCCGCGTTGAGGTATTGGGCAAACAGCTTTCCACCCGCTGTCGTTACCGAAAGCGGCGCTTTGCCTTCGGGAATCACCGTAACCCAGTTTTCCGGAATCGGGTTGGAAGCGTCCACCTTCACCAGCTTGCGGTTGGGCGCGTCGCGGTTGGTGAGGATGTAGAGCGTGCCTTTTTCGCTGTGTACCACGTCCTGCTCGTAGTCAAAACCCGTGGCAAGGGGGAGGAGCGGAGCGCGCTCCATCGTCAGGTTGCGCAGATACAGTTCGTTGCCATAGGTCGCGTTGGCCGCCGAGATGACGAGGAAATTCTCGTCTTCGGTAACGCCGCCGCCCACGTAGCGCCGTTTGTTTTCGGGGTCGTCGCCGAAGATGAGCGCGTCCTGCGACTGTGGCTCAGCTACATTGTGCCAGTAGAGCTTGTGCTGGTCGGTTTTGGCGGTCAGTTGCGAGCCTTCGGGCTTGTCGTAGGTGCTGTAATAAAAGCCTTTATTGCCTTTCCAGGAGAGCGAGGAAAACTTGAGGTTTTCCAGCGGCGTACCGATGCGGTTTTTGGTTGCGGCATCCAGCACAAAGGCCTTGCCCCAGTCGCTCCCGCCTTCCGAAATCATATAGGCGCAGCGCGAGCCGTCTTTGGAAAACGTTACGCCGGAGAGTGAGGTCGTGCCGTCTTTGGAAAACGTGTTGGGGTCTAAGAAAACTTCCGGCTTGCCGTTGCCTTTTTGGCGATACAGAACGCTTTGCGCCTGCAGGCCGTTGTTTTTATAGAAATACG
>DDEO01000037.1 GCA_002336725.1 Bacteroidetes bacterium UBA1952
TATTTCTACCCTTGATTCGCATAAATTCTACAAACTTAATTTATCGCAATGACCGTCGCCCGTTCGGCGAAAGCTGCGCTTTCGTCGGATTATGGTGCAGGCTGTGCCTGCCTGAATGAAAGCAGGCGCAGCCTGCAAAATAGTCAGACGTAGGCACAGCCTACGCCTAACGACACCGCTCTTTGCCGTATCATTCCTGACCTGACAGGCATCTGCGTCCGCTAAGGCGGCCTTGACCTGTCAGGTCTTGCTCAAAGAAGCCTGAAAGGCTCCAACCTACGCAGTGCTTAGCTTCGCAGCTCCAACTATGCTTGTCTATAAATTTGGCGGCGCATCCATCGAAACGCCCGAACGCATGGCCGCGCTTGTGCCCATCTTGCAAAATGCCGGCGCACCCTTGGCTGTGGTGGTTTCAGCTATGGGCAAAACCACCAACGCGCTGGAAGAAGTGGTGGCCGCCGCCTGTGGCGGCGATAAAGAAACCGCTTTCCAAAAAGCGACCGCTATCGAAGAAGCCCACCGTATTTACGCCCAAAACCTGCTTTCGCCGACTGCTTTTGAAGCGCTCGATCCGGAACTGGCCGAGACCTTCACCGAGCTGCAATGGGCCATTGACGAATGCGGCCTGCGCAGCCCCGATTATCACTACGACCAAATCGTTTGCACCGGCGAGCTGCTGTCTTCCCGCATTTTTGCCGCCCTTTTATCAGATAAAAAAATAACTGCGCACTGGGCCGATGCCCGCGACCTGATTCGCACCAACGACCGTTTTCGCGAGGGCAAAGTAGAGGTACCTTTCAGCTTCGCGCAAATCCAAAAAGCAGCGATTCCCGCCCTGAATTCCGGAAAAATATTCGTTACGCAGGGCTTTATTGGTGCCACGCCCGACAACGCTTCGGTAACGCTGGGCCGCGAAGGCTCCGACTACAGCTCCGCCCTGCTGGCAGCGGCGTTGAAGGCCGATTCCCTTACGATTTGGAAGGATGTGGAAGGGCTGCAAAACGCCGATCCGCGCCTTTTCGCCAACACCGTCAAGATTGAAGCCATCACCTACGCCGAAGTCATTGAAATGGCGTTCTACGGGGCGCAGGTTATCCACCCCAAAACCATTCAGCCGCTGCAAAACGCGGGCATTCCGCTCTTCGTGCGCTGTTTCCTGAAGCCTGAATCCACCGGAACTATCATCGACCAAGAAGCGAGCAGTTTGTTTTATCCGCCGCTGATTGTGCTGAAAAAAGACCAGGTTTTGTTGCAGATAACCACCCGCGATTTCTCTTTTATCACCGAAGAAAATCTCAGCCGACTCTACCGCATTTTTTCGGAGCGCGGACTGAAGATAAACCTGCTGCAAAACGCCGCCATCTCGTTTGTGGTGTGCATGGACAACGACCGCGAAAAACTGCCCGCACTCATCGCCACGCTGACGGAAGACTACCGCGTGCTGCGCAACGAAGATGTCCAACTGCTCACCATCCGCCACTACACGCCGGAAATCTTCAGCAAGCTGACGGCAGACCGCCACATTTTATTGGAACAAAAAACGCGGCAGACGATACAATGTGTGTTTAAATAAACGGCCTACCCGACCGGCTTCCCCAAACGGCCTCCCCAAACCCCTCCGAAGAAGGGCCTTTCTCCCCAGACTTCAATCACTGAAATAAAACATATGGTTTCAGATACCGCCGGATTGCACAACACATCTCCCTCTCCGCCTGAGNNAGGCGGAAGGGCCAGGGAGGGGGCTGGCTGAGCTTCTCGCTCTTCTTCCGTCTGGTCGTGCGTCTGTAGACGAGGAAAACCGCCTGCGCTGTGCGTCCGACCATACCGAGGATTTCCGGTTTTTTCCGGAAATCGTGCTCGAGCCGGTGAGTACCGAAGAGGTGAGCGCCATCCTGCGCTATTGCAACGAACACCGCATTCCGGTTACGCCGCGTGGGGCAGGTACGGGATTGAGCGGCGGCGCATTGCCGGTGCAGGGCGGCGTTTCGCTCGATATGCGGCGCATGAACCGCATTCTAGAGATTGATACCGAGAACTTTCAAGTAACCACCGAGCCGAGCGTTATTACGCAGGTTTTGCAGGAAGCCGTTCTTGAGCACGGTCTTTTTTATCCGCCCGACCCGGCGAGCAAAGGCTCGTGTTTTATCGGCGGCAACGTGAGCGAAAACAGCGGCGGGCCGCGCGCGCTCAAATACGGCGTGGTGAAGGATTATGTGCTGAACCTGGAAATCGTATTGCCCAACGGCGAGATAATGTGGACGGGTGCTAACACACTCAAAAATGCTACTGGTTACAACCTCACCGGCCTGCTTGTTGGCTCCGAAGGCACGCTCGCGGTGATTACCAAAATCGTTTTGCGCCTCATTCCGGCCACCACGCACACTGTTACGCTACTTGCTCCTTTTGCTGATGCAACTGCGGCCTGCCATGCGGTGAACGGCATTTTTCTGGCCGGTTTTGCGCCCTGCGCGCTGGAGTTTATGGAGCGCGACGCGCTGGAATGGGCCTTGAAATTTACCGGCGCTTCCATGACGCTGCCCGAAAATATTACGGCCCACTTGCTCATTGAACTCGACGGCAACGACCCGCAAAAGCTGGCCGAAGAAGCCGAGGCCATTGCGCTTTTATTAGAAGAAAAATATGGCGCACAGGATGTGCTGCTCGCCACCGATGCGGCGCAGAAAGAAAGCCTCTGGCAACTGCGGCGCAAAGTGGGCGAAGCGGTGAAAAGCCAGAGCATCTATAAAGAGGAAGACACCGTTGTACCCCGTGCGCGCTTGCCCATTTTGCTGCAAAAAGTAAAAGATTTGGGTCGGCAGTTTGGCTTTCAATCAGTGTGCTACGGCCACGCCGGCGACGGCAACC
>DDEO01000069.1 GCA_002336725.1 Bacteroidetes bacterium UBA1952
TGCGGGCTTGACCCGCAATCTCGATAACTCGTGTTGCGGAGATGGCGGAACATCTTATAAGTATATTTTACACACACGACAACCGTAGCAACGGGGGGAAGTATCGCCCGAAAGAGAATGGTGAAGCAGAGTCAGTGCTCGGCGCCGCACGCACGGGTTTCCACCAGTTTCTCAAAAAGCTTTCCGGCAATATCGGCGGTTTCCGGCGTAAAGCCCGCGTGGGTTTTTCCGGTCTGGATGATGGTGCTGCGCGTGGCCGTGAGCCAGCGGAAGCGTTCCGGTGCATCGAAGCGGGCAATCGGGCTTTTGCTTTCGCGGCTGCCGTGGGCAATCTGTGCAAAAGCCTCTAAGTTTTTTTCTATCAGCGCCAGGTCGGCATTGGGGTCGAGCGTTTTTATTTTCTCCGCGTTCAGTTCATAGAGGCAGTGCAGGAAGCGTTGTTTTTTGCAAAACACAATCACGCCGGCGTTGATGAACTCCTCGCGCTCTACCCTCGGCACGATGCGCAGAACGCTGTATTCATACAAGTAACAGTCGTGCATTTTCGGCGGCGTTTACAAAGGTGGAAGAATCTGCGATGCGTCGGGTCAGAAAATGCTTGTAGAAAGCACGGATTTCGTCTGGCGAATCGTTTGTATCGGGCCATTGCAGCCATTCGTCGGGGATGGCGGCGGTCAGCTTTTCGATGGTTTCCGGCGTGAGTTTTTCTTTAAAAAAAGCATCTGCTTCGGCCAGTCGCGTGGCATAGGGCAGCAAAACATGGTCTTTAATCTGCGCAAAAGGCTTGTGGATATAGGCTTCGCGGCCTTCCCAGTTGTGATGAAAAAACAAGGCGGCACCGTGGTCTATCAGCCACAGTTCGTTTTTCCAGAATAGCATATTCGGGTTGCGTACCGTTCGATCTACATTAAAAATCAAAGCGTCGAGCCACACGATTTTAGATGCCAGCAATGCATCGGGCTGCCCAACGGCAATATCATAAGTGATAGAGCCGGAAAGGTAATGCAGGCCCAGGTTGAGGCCGGTAGAGGCGCGCAAAAGGTCCTGAATTTCCTTATCCGGCTCGGTGCGGCCAAAGGCTTCGTCGAGCTGCACAAAGACCAGTTCCGGAATTTTCAGACCGCCGGCGCGGGCCAGTTCGCCGCCCAGCAACTCGGCCACCAGCGCCTTCACGCCCTGCCCTGCCCCACGGAATTTCAGCACATACAGAAAGTCGTCATCGGCTTCGGCCAGCCCCGGCAGCGAGCCGCCTTCGCGCAGCGGCATCACGTAGCGGCACACCTGCACGGCGCGAAGCAGACTGGAAAGTTGTTCTTTCAAAACAGGGCAAAGGTAGCAGGATTAGGCAGTGCTTCCGGCAGCCGGCAGGGACCTGTTTTTCCGGAAATCGCGGCGGGCATAGCGGATGCCCAGGGACCCAACGAGGCCCAGCAGGATAAAGGCCCACAGATGCAGCAGTGCAAAATTCACGGATCCGGCAAGCACTTAAACCGGCAACACCTAACGTCTCTGCGTTTTGTGCCCGCTATTCCCCGCCCGTCATCACGCGAACCGCTTCCGATAGCAGCCGGTCTTTGTTTACCGGAACCACACCTACTTCTTCGCATACCAGTCCGCCGGCCAGATTGCTGAGGGCGGCCATCAGGGAAAAATCCTGTGTGGCGGCATACACGAGTGCTGCCGTTGCAATAACCGTATCGCCTGCGCCGGAAACGTCGGCGATGGTGCGCCGATGCGAAGGAAGCTGCACCACTGTTTCTTCTTTTTGGGCAAAAACACCTTTTTCGGAAAGCGTCAGGAACGTGATTTCATGCCCCAGAGCCGCCTGCAATCTTTGATGCACCGCCCGCAGCGCAGCCTCTTCTACCCTTTCGACGGGCATATTCAGCCCTTCGCGCACCTCTTTCAGGTTGGGCTTGAAGATGGTAACGCCTTTATAGGCAAGGAAGTTTTTTTTCTTCGGGTCCACCGCCGTCGGGATATTCAAAACCTGACAATGGCCGATGATGCGGTGAATGACGTTTTCCTTTAAAACCCCTTTATTGTAATCTTCAAAGATGACCATCTGCGGCTTTTCGCGTTGCAGATAGCGCAGCACGGCATCAATAAAAGGATGTTCTTCGGCAGTGGTGAGGTCTTCGGTGGTTTCCTCGTCGATGCGCAGCATCTGCTGGGTGTGTCCCATCACACGCGCTTTGGTGGTCGTGGGCCGGTGGGCGCTGTGCTGCACCAGGCGGGTATCAATTCCGGCATCTGCAAGCAGTTTGCGGAGCATCAGCCCTTCGGCATCCTCGCCTACTACGGTGGCCATCTGCACGTTTGCACCCAGTGCTTTGAGGTTGAGCGCCACATTGGCGGCACCGCCCAGGCGGCTTTCGCGCCGCCGCAGCCGCACGACCGGCACGGGTGCTTCCGGCGAAATGCGCTCGACCTCGCCCCACCAATAATTATCCAGCATCACATCGCCCACCACCAGGACGTGGAGTTGTTGAAACGATTGGAAAAGCTCGGTGAAGAAAGCTGCATTCATAGGGAGTGAAAAAAGGGAGAAACCGGGCGGCAATTTCCGGAAATTTCCGGAAATCTATCCGCGCATTTCGCGGCGGCGCAGCCACAGATATACCGGCAGGCCAAGCGCCACAATCACCAGGCCGGGCAAAGTAGTGTCGGTTTTAAAGCGCAGCAACACCAGGCAAATAAAAACCGCCAGCAGGATATACAATGCCGGAATCACCGGATAGCCAAAGGCTTTATAGGGGCGCGGCGCATCGGGGAGCGTCATTCGCAGCCGGAAAATTCCGGAAATCGTAAGTACATAAAACAGCAGCGCCACAATCACAATGTAATCGAGCAGCGCGCCATAGCTGCCGCTCAGGCACAACACCGTGGCCCAGCCTGCCTGCATCCAGAGCGCCGCTTCCGGAACGCCACGCTTGTTGAGCCGCTTAGCCGCCGGAATAAAAACGCCATCATCGGCCATGGTTTTATACACCCGTGCGCCGGAGAGAATCAACCCGTTGTTGCAGCCAAAGGTGGAAATCATCACCAGAACGGCTATCAGCGTGGTGCCAATCGGCCCAAAGAGTTTGAGCGCAGCCGCCAGGGCCACGCGGTCTTGCGGCGCCTGCGCGATTTCGTTGACAGAAAGCACATTCAGATACATCAGGTTCATGGTAACATACAGCGCCGTTACCACCAGCGTACCGATAAAAAGCGACCGGCCAATATTGCGCTCCGGGTTTTTCATTTCTCCGGCAATAAAAGTAACCGAGTTCCAGGCATCCGAGGAAAAGATAGCGCCGACGGCAGCCACACAGAGCGCAACCGTAAGCCCGTTGCCAAACAGCAGTTCACGGTGAATGCCGCCATCGGGGTCAAAAGACAGCTTTACGCCCTGCCAGGCATTCCGGAAATTATCGGCCCAGGCGGCATTTTTTACCAGCAAAAAGCCGGCAATGATGAGCGCAGCCATGGCGGCTATCTTGGAAAAGGTAAAAACCAATCCTACGCGTTTGCCGCTTTCCACACCGCGCGTGTTGATGTAGGTGAGTAATAAAATCACCCCAATCGCCACCAGCTGCGCCGCGTGAATCCTGAAGCCGCCCGACTGATACAAGACATTGTCTTCGCCGAGCGCCGGCACGAGGTAGCCCAGAAATTTGCCGAAGGCCACGCCCACAGCGGCAATCGTTCCGGTTTGGATGACCGCGAAAAACGACCAGCCATACAGGAAACTCGTCATCCGCCCCCAAGCTTCGCGCAGATACACATATTGCCCACCTGCCTTGGGATACATACCCGCCAGCTCGCCATACGAAAGCGCCGCCGCGAGCGTGAGGAAACCGGTAAGAATCCAAACGACGAGCAGCCATCCGGCGGAGCCAACCTGACGGGCAATATCGGCGGAGACGATAAAAATTCCGGAACCGATCATCGAGCCGATGACCAGCAGCGTGCCGTCGAGGCCGCTGAGTGCACGGTGGGGTTTAGCCCCTACCTGAGTGGGATTATTTTCCTGCAAGGGACGAAGGGAAATTAGGCGTTTCCTCAGCGCTTCGGAGCAGCATCTTTGAGCTGTGCGTTCATGCCTTCAATGACATCCTGCGTAATATCGAGCGCCTTGTTGGCGTACAAGATACTTCCGTTTTTGGAATAAGAAAGCACGTAGTCATAAGGTTTGTCCTTCACATAGCCTTCCAGAAAATCGTCGAGGCGCTTCTGGATTTCTTTGTTGAAAGCATCCTGATCCTTCAACAACGTATTGGCAAGGGCTTCGCGGCGGGTAGCCAGGCTTTGTTCCATCTGCTGCAACCGGCGACCGGCTGCCTCTACCTCGGTTTGTGAAGCAAAGCCCCCGTTCTGGCCTTTCTTCTGGTAGGCTGCTACTTCGCTTTGCAACTGGGCCGCCGAGCGTTGCAGCTCTGATTCCATGGCTTCCTGACGGCGCGCGAAATCTGCTTTTTTGTCCTTGAAATACACATAATGCGTCTCCAGCGAGTCGATATCCACATAGGCGATGCGGCTTTCGGCGGTTGAGGCGGTGCCGGGCTGTGCAACAACAGTCGTTGCTTTTTTGGTGCTTTTGGTGTCCGTGTTTCCGGAACAGGATGCCAGAACAGCAGCTACGCCAACCAGCGCAGACAAGGTTAGGGAATGACGGCGCAGCGAAGAAGAATTCACGGAAAAAAATGGGGTCTTAAAGAGAAAGAGATGGCGGCAAAAATAACAGCCGGTTCGCGGCATTTACCTAAATAAACAAAAAAGCGTTGTAAAAAACTTACAACGCTTTTTCGTTCTGGAATATTTCCGGAAAATCCGGCCTTAATCGAGGGCAAATTTCACCGGCACGCGGTAATACACTTTTACGGCCTTACCGTTTTGCTTTCCGGGTTTCCATTTCGGCATTTTCTTCACGGCCCGCAGGGCTTCGGCATCGAGGGCGCTGTTTACGCCGCGCTCTACCTGCGCGTCGGTTACGCTGCCGTCTTCGCTCACCACGAACTTGATAATCACACGGCCTTCGATACCGGCTTCGCGCGCCTGATCGGGGTAGTTTACGTTATCGGCCAGCCAGCGTTGCACGTCCACCGTAGGCTCCGGCATTTGCTCTACCGAGGTAAAGACCGCCGGCGGCGGTGGCGGCGCTTCTACAACAGCCGTTCCGGTTCCGGTTCCCGGCTTGTCGATAATGCCCGGGTCGATACCGTTTACGTCGCCCGCCTGGGTTTTTACACCGGCAGAAGCGTCTTTCAGTTCTTTGATTTCGGGTGGCTTCTCGGTTTCTTTTACCTCTTCGTCTTTTTTAATAACGGGCGGGGTAAACTTCACCGTCGGCTTCACCGGCGGTGGCGGTTCGGCGGGCGGCGGCGGTGGCGGCGGCGTTTTGGGGTCGATGGGCGGCGGCTCTACAGAGGCCATTTCCGTAACCTTGGGCTTGGGCGGCGGCGGAACCACTTTCGTAGGGCGGTTGGAGACCACACCATACGCGGCAATGCCGATGCCAATCGCGGCCAGCACCATCATGGCTTTTCCGACCCGTTTGGGGTAGTTGCGGCGAAGCTCGTAGCTGCCGTAGTTTTTGTTACGTCCCTCGTAGATAATATCGAGGTAGTCGGATTTGAGAATCTTGTTGATGTCCATTGTCTGTGCAGTTTTAATGGCCCGGGCTTATTGCGCGCCCATATATTCTTTGTCCACCGGCGTAATATCGATAACGGCGTAGGTTTTCACATCGTTGATTGCCATTTCGTCGAGCGCGTTTACCATATCCTCGTAAGTGCTCGTTTCGTCGGGCTTGATAAGCACCACCGCGTTGTCTTTCGGCCCCAGTTGTCCGCTTTGTTGCAGGGCGGCAACGGCTTTTTTCTTGTCCATAATCACCTGACGAATGCCATCAGCGCCAGACTTGAAATAGGCCAGCTTTACGGCGGCNNCACTATACACGCGGTGGTTGTCGCCGAGCAGCAGCGTCAGGGCGGTAGAAGCCTTGATTTTGGTTTGCTCGTTTTCTTCCACCTTATCTTTTGCGGGCATATTGATCTCCATCGTCTTTGGCTTCGACATGGTGGTCGTAAACATAAAGAAGGTGATGAGCAGGAAGCCGAGGTCCACCATCGGTGTCATGTCGATGCGCGTGGAGAGTTTCTTGGGTTTTTTGACCCCGGGGCCTTTCTTATGACTGCCACCCGAGGAAGTATCTATATCTGCCATAACAGTGCGGTTTTAGCGTTAGGAGTGAGAAGTTAGGGGTTAGGAGTGGATGAAGTTGATAGTTGCTGAGGAAGGTTGATGCCCCTCGGCAAGCATTGGGCGGACAACAGGTTAAAGGAGGTCAGGCGGGAAAGGCAATGCCTACTGTTTCCGGAAATCTTTCCGGCGTAGCTCATATTTTCCGGAAAATTCCCTTCATAAAACAACCTTCAGCGTTGCCACCTGATTTTCATCCGTTCCGTTACTGATTTACGCGCCTTTCAGGCGTTCTTCGGCGGCAGCGGTGCCCGGCGGAACGGCCTTCAGGTTGGTGATGAGGTTAAACTTATAAATCTTGTAGTTCTCCAGCGTGCGGATCACCTTTTTCACTTCCGGGTAAGAAGTTTCGCTATCGGCTTTGATACAGATGCGCAGGCGGGCATTGTTGTTGCGGGCGCTACGAATCCAGGTAGCGAGTTCGTTGCCTACCACATCGTTGCTGGTATCCACCGGAACGCCGGGCGCTGTTTTATCATACGCTTTTTGCTCCGCCGGAGAGGCTGCGAGGTAGCTCTTGAGTTGATTGAACGGCACGCCGATAGAAGAACCGATTTTAAAGGAGTTCATCTCGTCCTGCGTCAGGCCCAGGTTTTTATAGCTGTTCATGTCCTCAATGAGGCTCGCGCGGGTCTTCTGGTTATCCACCGAGAAGAAGATGCGACCCGTCTTGTCCACCGTCAGCATCATAATATCATTATCGGGCAGCGGAATTTCCGAAATGGAAGAAGGCGTGGACACCACCACCGGCTCGTCGGGCTTAAACTTTGTGGCCAGCATGAAGAAGGTGAGCAGCAGAAAAGCCACATCGGTCATCGCCGTCATGTCCACGAAGGTGCTTTTCCGCGCCATTTTTACCTTAGGCATAAAAAAAGTTGGGGGTTAGGAGTTAGGGGTTTGGCGTTAGGAGCTAGACGTTTGAGCCAGAATCCAAAAATCAGGTATCAGGGTTCCGAAAACGAAATTCTGGATTTACCTCCTGTCTTTTTAGCCCCCTCTCCTTCGCTGTGTCCCAACCGCAGGTCGGGGGAGAGGGGCCGGGAGTGAGGCTGTCTTTGGTCTTGATACTTGCATCTTTCTTTCTGATGCTTGCATCTTTTGTCTTTCGTCTTGATACTTTCGTCTCTGCTCTCCGCGCCTTCTGAAACAAAAGACGGCGATAATGGAAAATTCCACATCGCCGTCGAAACTTTTTTTACAAAATACAGTACCGGCTTTGCGCGCAGTGCTTATTTGTAGTTGGCAGCGAAGCTTTGCGTCAGCGTGAAGCCGCTTTCGTCGATGCCGAAGGTGATGCCGTCAATGATCGTCGTGAAGAAGTTGTAGGCGATCATCGCTACCAGCGAGGTGGTGATACCGATAGCGGTGTTGATCAGGGCCTCCGAGATACCGTTGGCAAGCGCAGCGGCATCCGGCGCACCGGCCTGACCCATCGCCTGGAACGAACGAATCATACCGAGTACCGTACCAATCAGACCCATCAGGGTAGCGGCAGAGGTAATGGTAGAAAGGAACACGAGGTTGCGCTCCAGCATCGGCAGTTCCAGTGCAGTAGCTTCTTCGATTTCTTTCTGAATAGAAAGCACTTTCTGCTCGGTATCGAGTTCGCCATTGGTGGTCATCTCGCGATATTTCAGCAGGCCTGCTTTCATCACGTTGCCAACAGAGCCTTGCTGCTTGTCGCACTCGGCGATGGCGGCATCCACGTTTTTGTTGGCCAGGTGATATTGCACTTTACGCACAAATTCGCCGGCGTTCATCTTGCCTTTGGCCTTGAAGATAGTCAGGGCGCGCTCGATGATAAAGGCAACAACGATCAGGAAAGTACCCATCAGGATCGGTACTACGAAACCACCGAGGTACACCGTTCCGGCAAGACCTTTGGGGGAGTGGCGTTCTGCGTCGTTAAAATTGGAAGCCGATCCGAGCACCATGTGGAAAAACAGGTGACTGATGACCATACAAACGACGATAATCAACAGGTTGAGCAGCCCGCTGCCAGCATTTTTGGGCTTTCCGGCAACAGCCGCTTTCGGGGCAGGACGCGGAGCGTTCATGGTTGTTTTTACTTCAGCCATTTTGTGAGGGTGGTTTGAGTCCGGGGTTTGGTTTTAAAATTATGGGGAATGGATAATTGAAATCGCGGTCGCCGGCAGATGCAGGAAAACCTATCTGAACAGGGACGGACAAAGATAGGCGGCTGACGGAAAACTCAAAAAGCGATTTGCAAAAAATATTTTAAACATAACGTTGCTCATTTTCCGGAAAAATACTGCCGCTACGACCCCGGAATCGCTCTTTTTATAGGGCAGGCAGCCGCGTGGGCCACGATTGAAACTTACCTTCGCGCCGCTTTTTGCTTTTGTCTGTTATGAATTTTAACCCCTGGCACCACGTCAGCTACGGCGACAACGTTCCCGACCGCGTCAATGCCATCATCGAAATCCCGAAAGGCTCCCGCGCCAAATATGAACTGGATAAAGACACCGGCCTGCTGAAGCTCGACCGGGTGCTGTATTCCGCCGTTTACTACACGGCCAACTACGGCTTTGTGCCGCGCACGTATTGCGACGACGGCGACCCGCTCGACATTCTGGTGCTTTCTCAAATCGATATGCAGCCGCTCTGCCTCGTGGAAGCCAAAATCGTAGGCGTGATGCGGATGCTCGACGGCGGCGAGGCCGACGACAAGCTGATTGCCGTATGCGCCAATGATATGAGCGTGAACCACATCAACGATATCGACGAACTCCCACCCCACTTCATCTCCGAGATGCGCCACTTCTTTGAAGAATATAAGCGCCTGGAGAAAAAGGTGGTGAAGATTGAAGAATTTCAGGGCGCGCGGCTGGCCAAGAAAATCCTGGGCCACGCCATCAACGACTACGAAGCCAAATTTGGCCACATCAAGCTGCCGGTAGCGGCAGAAGTTCCTTATTAAAATCGGAGTGAGAATTTAGGATGTTTGGCCTCTCTCTCGTCTTGATACTTTCGTCTTGATACTTGTATCTTGATACTTTCGTCTTGATACTTTCGTCTTGATACCTGTGTCTTGATACTTGTGTCTTGATACCTGTGTCTTGATACTTTCGTCTTTTGTCTTTTGTCTTTTGTCTCTTGTCTTTTGTCTCTCGTCTTTAGTCTGTTTTTATGAACATCGGTTTTATAGTGGGTCTATGCATCATTGGGATGCTGGCCGGCATTCTGAGCGGCATGGTAGGCATCGGCGGCGGCATTGTAGTGGTGCCGGCGCTGGTGTTTGTCTATGGCTTTTCGCAAAAAATGGCGCAGGGCACTTCACTCGCCATGCTGTTGCCGCCCATCGGCATCCTGAGCGTGCTGGCTTATCACAAGGCCGGAAACGTGCGTTGGGATGCAGCCGTAATTTTGATTCTGGCCTTTGTAGCCGGCTCTTTTTTCGGTGCCAAAATCATCAACCGACTCAACGACCAAATGGTCAAAAAAATATTTGCCGTTTTTATGATTGTCGTGGCGTTGAAATACCTGTTCTTCGACAAACCCAAAACGCCCGCAGTTCCGGGAATCCAAGCCATGAGTCAAGACGAAAGACAATAGACGAAGGAGTAAGAACCAAGGGTCAATGTCCGGGAGCCTAAAACTCCATTTCCGGAAAATTTTCCATTTTCATTAAAAGCCGGAGGCTCCAATTTTCCAATTGCCGAAGGCAGTCCAATGCCCAAAGGGCATCCAATTCCGCCAACGGCGGTGTCCAATTCCTGCTTATGTCCCGCACCAAAATCAGCACACTGCTCTCCGATTCCAATCCGATTGGCAAAACCGTAACCGTGAAAGGCTGGGTGCGCCACTTCCGCAACAATCAGTTTATTGCCCTCACCGACGGCTCTTGCGCCGAGACGCTGCAAGTAGTGGTAGGGCTGGATTTTCCGGAAAATATTCGCAAAGACATTACCGCCGGCGCGGCCCTGAGCGTTACCGGAAAAATCGCCGAATCGCTGGGCAAAGGGCAGCAATACGACCTGATGGCCGATACGGTGGAAGTCCTCGGCACGTGCAACCCGGAAGCCTATCCGCTGCAACTCAAAAACCGTCCTTCGCTGGAGTTTCTGCGCGAACACGCCCACCTGCGCTTCCGCACCGCCACCTTCAGCGCCGTTTTCCGCGTTCGCCACACGCTGGCCATGGCCGTTCACCGCTTCTTCCACGAACGCGGCT
>DDEO01000062.1 GCA_002336725.1 Bacteroidetes bacterium UBA1952
ATCCTCATCACCGACCACAACGTGCAGGAAACGCTCTCCATCACCGACCGCGCGTATCTGCTCTTCGAAGGCAAAATCCTCAAAGCAGGAACCGCCGAAGACCTCGCCTCCGACGAACAGGTGCGAAAAGTCTATCTCGGCCAACAATTTGAACTCAAACGAAAGGTGCTGAATATTTGAGGCGTGAAAGTATCAAGACGAGAGTATCAAGTATCAAGACAAAAGACGAAAGTATCAAGACAAAAGACGAAAGTATCAAGACAAAAGTATCAAGACGAAAGTATCAAGACAAAAGACACCAGTTACATGACACATGACACATGACACATGAAACATGACACATGACACATGAAACATGAAACATGACACATGACACATGAAACGCCAACGGCTCCTTACCTTTAAGTCTTCCCTATGAGCATCATTTCACCGGCGCTGAGAGGCATTTTCCGCCTGCGGATTTCCTCGATTGACAATTTCGCCCTCAACCCGATAGATACGCAGCAGCAGGTTTTTAACGATCTGCTCGGCTCGGCGCAGTTTACCGAATTTGGAAAAACACACGGCTTTGAAGGCATCAACAATGTCGCCGATTTCCGGAAAGCCGTGCCTATCAACGACTACGACACCCTGAAACCGTGGATCGAGCGCATCATGAACGGCGAACAAAACATCCTGTGGCCTTCCGAAATCAGCTGGTTTGCCAAAAGCTCCGGCACGACATCCGACAAGTCCAAGTTTATTCCCGTCTCCAAAGAATCCCTCGAAGACAACCACTACAAAAGCGGACGCGACGTGATTGCGCTCTACCTGCGGCAGTTTCCGGAATCCAACATTATGGGCGGCAAATGCCTGGTCATCGGCGGCTCCCATCAGGTAAACCAACTGGCTGCCGACTCGTTCTACGGCGATCTTTCTGCCGTGATGCTGGAAAATATGCCCCGCATCGGGCAGATGGTGCGCACACCGGATTTGTCGGTGGCTTTGATGAACGAGTGGGAAGCCAAAATTGAGGCGATGGCCGAGGCTACCATGCGCGAAAACGTAACCTTTATTGCCGGCGTACCCACCTGGACGGTGGTTTTGCTGAAGCGCATTCTGCAAATCGCCGGCACCGATAACCCGCACGACATCTGGCCCAACCTGGAATTATATATCCACGGCGGCGTGTCGTTTAAGCCCTACCGACAGCAGTTCCGCAACCTGATTCCCTCGCCCAATATGCACTATCTGGAGACCTACAACGCTTCGGAAGGCTTTTTTGCCGCGCAGGACGATCTTTCGGAAGAAGGGATGTTGCTGTTCCTGAACCACGGTATCTTTTATGAATTTCTGCCGATGGAAAACTGGGGCAGGGAGGATGCCGAAACGCTTAGCCTGAAGGAAGTAGAAATCGGTAAAAACTACGCGCTCATCATCTCTACCAATGGCGGCCTGTGGCGCTATGCCGTGGGCGACACCGTGCAGTTTACCTCGCTCGCGCCCTATCGCATCAAGGTGAGCGGACGCGTTAAATCGTTTATGAATGCCTTTGGCGAAGAAGTGATTGTGGACAACTCCGACGCGGCTATCAACGAAGCCTGCGAACGCACCGGCGCGATTGTAGTGGATTACAGCGCCGCACCGGTATATATGACCGGCAACAGCAACGGCGCACACGAGTGGATTATTGAGTTTGAAAAGCTGCCCGTGCCGCTCAATGATTTTGCCCGCGAGATGGACGCGGCCCTGCAACGCATCAACTCCGACTATGAAGCCAAGCGCCACAAAGACATTGCCCTGCGCCCACCCATCGTACACCGGATGCCCAAAGGCGGTTTTAACCAATGGCTCAAAGACAAAGGCAAGCTGGGCGGCCAACACAAGGTGCCGCGCCTGAACAACGACCGGAAACTGCTGGAAGAAATGCTGCGGTATTTGTAGAAAAGGAAAGCTGCCCTCCCCGCTGAAACACAAACGTAGCAGCCGGACGCGGCCCAATCGTTTCGCTGCTAATGCCCTTCAGGGATTTCGGCTTTCAGGGGGATCAATACCTGATACGTGCTCCTTCCTACTTTCGTCTGGCGACCTGCTACTGAATACTTGATACTTTCATCTCCCATTTCGCTCCCCTTCGGCTCTGCGAATGTTTCTTTTTTCCCCGAAGGAACGACGGCGGCATTGCGCCGCGAAGCGCCGCCTTCCCAAACCATTGTCATTACGGATGAGAATATAGCGCGGTTGCACGCGTCTCTTTTGGCAGATTTCCGGAAGATAGTGGTTCCGGCGGGCGAGGATTCCAAAAGTCCGGAAATACTCTGCCGGGTAGCGGCGGAATGCCTGCGCCTCGGTGCCGACCGCCAGACGCTGCTGCTCGGTGTGGGCGGCGGCATGATCAGCGACCTCACCGGTTTTGTAGCGGCGGTTTTTATGCGCGGTATTTCCTGCGCCTTCGCACCCACAACCATTCTGGCGATGGTGGACGCGGCCTGGGGCGGCAAAAACGGCATCAATCTGGGCGAAACAAAAAACATTCTGGGAACCATCCGGCAGCCGCTCTTCGGGATGCACCTGCCCGACACGCTCCCCACTCTGCCCGAAACGGAATGGGCCAATGGCTTTGCCGAAATCCTTAAATATGGCTGCATATCCGAACCGGAAATGCTGGATTTTCTGGAAGAAAAAGACCTTTCTTTTTTCCAAAAAAATGCCACTGAAACTGCCGCACTCGTGGCGCGTTGTGTGCATATCAAAAGCCGTTTTGTGCAGGCCGACGAACACGAAACGGGCATCCGCCGCTACCTTAATTTCGGCCATACACTGGGCCACGCCATCGAGCGGCAATGCCACCTTTCGCATGGCGCGGCCGTGGGCCTGGGAATGTTATTTGCCGCGCGGCTTTCGGCGCAGCTTTGCGGCCTCTCCCCCGAAGCCGAAAACCGGATAGAGCGCCTGCTGGAACGCTACCAACTGCCTACGCATCAAAAACTGGATATAGACAAAACCCTTTCCCAGATGCAAAAAGACAAAAAGCGCACGGGCCGCGAAGTGTTGTTTGTTTTGCTGGAAGCGATTGGGAAGCCCCGCGCCCAACCGGTTTCGTGGGATGCGCTTCGTGATTTCCTCCAAAACGACCCGCGATGGACCTAACGGTTTCGCCGTCCCGACTGCGTGGAGCCGTTCGCGCACCGGCCTCCAAGAGCGATTTTCAGCGGGCCTGCGCGGCGGCATTGCTGCACAACGGCAAAACGGTTTTGGAAAATGTCGGAACTTCTGCTGACGACAAGGCGGCTTTGCAACTCGCCGTGGATTTGGGGCTGGAGATTTTATCCCAAAAAGAAGCGACGCTCACGGTGCAGAGCGCCGGAAAAATCCGCCCCCGCAGCAATCCGGTTTTTTGCGGCGAAAGCGGACTGGCCACGCGCCTGTTCATCCCCATTGCGGCGCTGAGCGAAGTGCCTGTTACGTTTTCCGGAAAAGGCAGCCTGCTGGCGCGCCCGCTGCATTTTTTTTATGAAATCCTGCCGCAGCTGGGCATCCGGATTTCCGGAAATGGCGCTACCCTGCCCCTCACCGTGCAGGGACCCTTGCAGCCCAAATCCCTTTTGGTGGATGGCAGCCTTTCGTCGCAGTTTATCAGCGGGCTGCTCTTTGCTTTCTCGGCAGGAGCAGAAACGGAAGTTTTTCTGAAGGTTAAAAATCCCGTTTCGCAGCCTTATCTGGAGATGACAATAGCGACTTTGCGGGCTTTCGGGAAAGAAATATTTCCGGAAAAAGAAGGCATTTTCCGCATTTTTCCCACAAATAACGCTCTGCAAAAAGACCTCCGCTATCCCGTGGAAGGCGATTGGAGCAGTGCGGCGGTGTGGATAGCGGCGGCGGCGCTGGGCGCAGATGTAGAAATCAAAGGGCTTTCTTCCCAAAGCCTTCAGGCCGACCGCGTGCTGGCAGAAGTCTTGGCGCAAACCGGCATAAAAGTCTTTTGGAATCATGCAGGATTGCGGGTAGCAGGCAAGCCGCAAAACGGCTTTTCGTTTGATCTCACCGACGCGCCCGACCTGTTTCCGGTGCTGGCCACGCTGGCGTTTTCGCTGCCGGGCGAAAGCCGCATCAGCGGGCTGCCCCGGCTGGTGCATAAGGAAAGCAACCGGCTGGAGTCGGTGGCGGAACTGCTGCGGCGGGGCGGCATTTCGTTTGAGATTTCCGGAAATAAGGTGGTAATTCCGGGTGGGCAAACCTTTCATGCGGCAACCGTTTCTGCCTGCAACGACCACCGCATCGTGATGGCCGCGAGCCTGGCCGCACTGAATGCTTCCGGGCCGGTGAAGATTTCCGGCGTTGAGGCCGTTTCAAAGTCTTATCCGGCTTTTTTTGAGGATTTGCAGATGCTGGGCGGCGAGGTAGTTGAGGATAGTTGCAGGCGCAGCCTGCGGGATAGTCAGACATAGGCGAAGCCTATGCCTAACGGATATGCCTTCAAAAGACCTCTTGCGTCTTGATACTTTCGTCGGGTGCATGACAGATTGCATCTCCGGCAAAATCTCGCAGAGACGCAGAGGCGCAGAGGAAAAGCCGCTGCTATCTCAGCCCGGTAAGCGGCTGATGCTCCGTCTGTGCAATTTGTCATACACCCCTTTCGTCTTGATACTTGATACTTTCATCTTGATACTTGATACTTTCGTCTT
>DDEO01000136.1 GCA_002336725.1 Bacteroidetes bacterium UBA1952
CCCTCTCCGAAGGAGAGGGGGGCCTAAAGACAAAAGACCCCTTTTCGGGGAGCTAAAAAAAACCTTTGTTTCAGCATCCAAAACCAAAAGATTTTTAGCGATTTCCGGAAATAAATTTCCCAATCCTTTAAGCGAAGCTCCAACGGCGCAGCCTGTCCAACGCGAAGCGTCCAAAGCCGAAGGCTCCAACTTTCAAATTCTCTGTTCATGATTACGCTGCTTTCCATTATTCTGCCGCTGCTCACCGGCCTTCTGTGCTTCACCTCGCGGGAAGGCGCAAAGCCGCTGGCGCTGGCCGGTTCTATTGCCACGCTGGCCGCCGCCGTCTGGATGCTCTTCGAAGCTCAAAGTGGCGCTGTTGCCGACTTCTCTGCGCCGTGGATTCCGATGCTGGGCACCACCTTCACGCTTCACGCCGACAGTTCTTCGGTGATTTTGGTGCTGCTGACGGCGCTGGTGATGCTCACCATTTTCATTGCTCAATGGAACAAAGAGGTGGAGCGCCCCCACGCTTTCTATGGCCTGATGATGCTGGCCGCTGCCGGACTGATGGGCGTTTTTCTGGCTTACGATGGGTTGTTGTTCTATATGTTCTGGGAACTGGCCCTGATTCCGGTCTATTTCCTCTGCTCGCAGTGGGGTGGGCCGAAGCGCATTGCCGTTACCTACAAATTCTTTGTGTACACCTTCGCCGGCTCGCTGATGATGCTGGCGGCGCTGATTTATCTTTCTCAAAAAGCCAACGGCGACTTTAGCTGGAATGCCATCACCACCGCTGGTGCGCTGCTGGGCAGCAAAGAGCAATCCTGGGTTTTTGTGTTGCTCTTCCTGGCTTTTGCCGTCAAGATGCCCATTTTTCCGTTCCATACCTGGCAGCCCGACACCTACGAGCAGTCGCCCACGCCGGTAACGATTGTGCTAAGTGCGCTGATGGTGAAGATGGGGCTTTTTGCCGCGCTGCGCTGGCTGCGTCCCACCGTGCCGATGGGCGTGGCCTACTGGGCCGATGCCGTAACGGCGCTCTGCGTGATTGGTATCGTATATGCTTCCATCATTGCCCTGATGCAGACCGACCTGAAGCGGCTGATTGCCTATTCGTCTATCGCCCACATGGGCCTGATGGCCACGGCGTTGTTTTCCGGAACGCAGCCCTCGCTGGCCGGCCTGCAGGTGCAGATGTTCACTCACGGCATCATCATTACCGGCCTCTGGCTGCTGGTGAGCTTTATCGAAAACCGCTACGGAACCCGCAATATGCGCGAACTGGGCGGCATGGCCTCCACAATGCCAAAGATGGCTACGGCGCTGGTGATACTGGCTTTTGCCAACGTGTCGCTGCCACTGACGGCGGGCTTTCCGGGTGAGTTCATGCTGTTCCACGGCCTGTTTCAAAGTGCTTCCAACTACGGATTTATGTTTATGATTCTGGCCGGTACGAGCATCATCTTTGGCGCGGCCTACACGCTGCGGATGGTGCAGAAAGTAGCCTGGGGCGAGCCGAAAGTGGCTTCTGTTCCGGGCGAAATTTCGCTGCGCGACCTCTCGGCCAACGAGTGGTTGGGACTGGCGCTGATGCTGGCACTGGTTATTTTTCTCGGCTTCTATCCCCAACCGCTGCTCAACCTGGCCGGAACGATGTAAGATATGTGTCATGTTTCATGTGTCATGTTTCATGTGTCATTTCTCGTCTTATGTCTTGCGTCTTGATACTTGTGTCTTGATACTTTCATCTTGATACTTGCGTCTTTAGTCTCTCGTCTTTCGTCTCCCGTCTTTTGTCTTTTGTCTCTCTTATGAATTCCCTGATAGCAACAATCATTTCCGGCGTATTGATGATGTTTGCCGGTTTTGCGCTACGCGATAAGAAATCGGCCGTAACGATGGCGCAGGTGCTGCTGGTCGTGGTGCTGGGCTTCAACATCTGGGACCTGCTGCACGTTCCGCAGGACGTGGTGCTGCCCTTGTTCAACGATATGATTCGTTTTGAACGCAGTACGCTGGTCTTCAACACCCTGCTCACGGGCTGCACCCTGATTTATGCCCTGTTGATGGGCCGCGAGGTGCTGCGCGTAGGCAGTCATGTGGCCGATTATTTTGCGCTCATCTTCTTCATCCTGACGGGTGCGTTCCTGCTTTCGAGCTTCAACAACCTGCTGATGCTCTTTCTCGGTATCGAGATTTTGTCTATCCCGCAATACATCCTGGCGGGCGTGGACAAGCGCAACCTGAAAAGCTCGGAGGCTTCGCTGAAATACTTCCTGATGGGCGCTTTCTCCACCGGCATCCTGCTGATGGGCATCACCCTCGTTTATGGCGCTTCCGGCTCGTTCAACGTGCATCAATTGCGGTTTTTTACCGATTATGGCATCAACATCATGGGCCTCGCCGGACTGCTGCTGCTGCTGGTCTCGATGAGCTTCAAGGTGAGCGCCGCACCCTTCCACCTCTGGACTCCCGATGTGTATGACGGTGCGCCCACACCCTTCACCGCCTATATGGCGACCATCGGCAAGGTGGCTGCTTTCTATGGCTTCATCCGGCTGTTTCAGGGCAGTTTTGCACAGCTCTCGCCGCGCTGGGTGCTGGTGCTTTCCATCATCACGGCCCTCACGCTGCTGGTGGGCAACCTCACTGCCGTATTTCAGCAAAGCGTGAAGCGGATGCTGGCCTATTCGTCCATCGCGCAGGCGGGCTTTATGCTCTTCGCCGTGATGAGCATCAGCGATAGTGGCCGGCAGGGAATCATGCTCTATGCCGTGGCCTACACCATTGCCACGGTGGGGCTGTTTACGGTATTGATTAAACTCAAAGACTACACCTACGACGGCTTCAACGGACTGGCCCGCACCCATCCTTTCCTGGCTTTTGTGGCGGCCATTTTCCTGTTTTCGCTGGCGGGCATTCCGCTCACCGGTGGCTTCATGGCCAAATACTGGGTACTGCGCGCCGCCGTTGAACAGGGCAATATGCTCTGGCTCGTTGTCTTTGCCCTGCTGATGGCTGCGGTAAGTTCTTATTATTATTTTCGGGTTATTATCGCGATGTATTTTAAGGAAGGCGTTCCGGAATTTAAAAGCGAGGTAACGAGCGGCAACAAGTGGATGCTGGGCATCACCTGTGCGCTGGTTATCCTGCTGGGCATCGTGCCACAGATTATATTTTTCTAAAAGAGAGATTTTTGGAAAGGAGCGCGCCGCAAGGCGCGTTTCTTTTTAGCCTCACCCCCCCCCGGCTTCTTTCCGAAGGAGAGGTGGATAGGCGGATTTACACGGATGTTTTAAAACACTTTCATCCGTGCAAATCCGCGCTTATCAGTGTCATCCGCGTTCCATTGTAACCTGCGCTACTTTCGTCTTTTATGCTTTCCCTTCACCTCGAAGCACTCCTCTTTGCCGCCGATAAGCCGCTGCCTGCCGAAGAACTGCGCACGTACTTGAACGCCATACGCGAAGAAGATTTTCCGGAAATAACGCCGGAAGATTTCCGGGAATTGCTCGCCGCCGTTCAGGCCAAATACGACGCACCGGCATTTCCTTTCACCGTCGTGGAAAGCGGCGGCGGTTTCCGGTTTCTGACCAAAGCCGAATATCACAAAACCATCCTGCCGCTCACCGGCGAAAAGCACCTCAAAAAGCTCTCGCCTGCCGCTATGGAAACGCTCTCCATCATCGCCTATCGCGGGCCGGTAACCAAAGGCGAAGTAGAATTTATTCGCGGTGTGAGTGCCGATTATGCCGTTCAGAAGCTGCTCGAAAAAGAACTAATCGTCATCTCCGGCCGCAAGGAAGATACCATCGGCAAGCCGCTGCTCTATATGCCTTCGCGCCATCTGCTCGATTATCTGGGCATCAATTCCAGCGAAGAGCTGCCGAAGCTCAAAGACCTCGGCACGTTGGAATATGTGGAGCCAACGCCCGCCGCCGAAGCCCTGCCGGATGATCTGAATTTTCCGGAAAAACTGGCTCCTCTTTCCGGAAAATGACGCGCCCAACTCCGCACACGTCCTTGCGGGCCTGAGCCGCAATCTCGGTTATCTGTGTT
>DDEO01000047.1 GCA_002336725.1 Bacteroidetes bacterium UBA1952
TGCTGTATGCGATAGTAGATATTGAGACGACGGGAAGCCATGCAGCGGCGGCCGGCATTACCGAAATTGCCATCGTGATTCATGACGGGCAGCAAGTGCTTGACACTTATACCACGCTCGTTAATCCCAAATATCCGATTCCGCGCTTTGTTCAGGGCCTCACCGGCATCACCGACAAGATGGTGGCCCACGCGCCGGCATTTGAAGAAATCGCCGGAACGGTGGCCGATATGCTGCGTGGGAAAGTATTTGTGGCCCACAATGTCAATTTCGACTACTCGTTTGTAAAGCACTGCCTCGACGCTGCCGGGCATCGCTTTGAGGCCCGCAAACTCTGCACTATCCGCTATGCCCGCAAGGTGGTGCCGGGGTTGCGCCGCTACGGACTGGCTTCCATCTGCCCGGAACTGGGCATCGAGCATAACGACCGCCACCGCGCCCTGGGCGATGCCGAAGCCACGGCCCGCCTTTTTGCCCACCTCGTGGCCAACGACCGCGACGGCGAATTGCAAAAAATCCTGAAAGGCCGCAACGCCGAGCAATATCTGCCGCCGCACGTTCCGGTGGAAGAACTCGATGTCTTGCCGCCTTCGCCGGGCGTGTATTATTTCTATAACGCCGCCGGAAAACCGGTGTATGTAGGCAAGGCGCTGAACCTCAAAAAGCGCGTTCGGAGCCATTTTTCCAACAACAAAACTTCCCGTCAAAAGGCCGATTTCCTGCGCGAAATTCACCGGATTTCCTACACGCCGGTCGCCACGGATTTAATGGCGCATATTCTGGAAAGCGTGGAAATCCGTCGCCTCTGGCCTTCACACAACCGCAGCCAGCGGGGCTATCATCCGCGTTTTGGTTTGTTTCCCTACGAAGACCGGAATGGCTATCTGCATCTGGCCGTAGAAAAGCACCGGATGGTTGTGCCGGCGCTGTATTCTTTTAATACGCTCAACGAAGGCTATCGGCGGCTGCGCGCCCTGGCCGAAGATTTTTCGTTGTGCCCGCGCCTCTGCGGCCTCGCGCCTCAATCTGATTGCACCGGCGGATTGCCTGCTGAAGGCTGTGATGGCTTTTGCGCCGAAGCGCCTGCTTTTTACAATGCCCGCGTGCAGGAAGCCATGAAAACATTGCAGGAGCAGCTTCCCAGTTTTGCGCTTTTCGACGCAGGCCGCGAGATGGGCGAGCGCAGCTGTATTCTGGTCCAAAAGGGAAATCTCTGCGCAATGGGCTACCTACCGGAAGCAGTATCGGCTGAATCCTGCGAACAACTCCTCGACCTGCTCGACCCGCTGCCCGACAACGACTATATCCGCAGCCTCGTTTATCGCCACGCCACCGAATTTCCGGAAAAAGTGGTTTATTTCCAGCCCTGACAAGGCTTTTTTAGACCTGGCATAGAAGTCAGGCTTTCCCCACAGAAATCCTAATGTTGGCGCGGGGGAATAACAAATTTCACGGGTGTAAAACCTGCCGCCTACGGTGTTTTAATTTTAATATAAAGGCGTATTTATCTCTGCGTCTCTGCGAGATTCCGACAATAACAGCGTATTTTTCTCTGCGTCTCTGCGAGACTTCAATGATAACAGTGTATTTTTCTCTGCGAGATTCCGACAATAACAGCGTATTTTTCTCTGCGAGATTCCGACGATAACGCCGGGTCTAATCGCTTCCAGTCCCGATAAACTGCACGCCGGCATTCTCGCCGAAAGCCTCCCGCACCCTTTCCGGGTGAGTATCGGTGAGCAGCACCTGCCCGAAATGGGGTTCGCCAATGATGCGCAGAAGCGCCTCTATGCGCTGTTGATCGAGCTTTTCAAAAATATCGTCGAGCAGCAGGATGGGGGAGAAGCCAAAGCAATTTTGCAGGTATTGATACTGCGCCAGCTTCAGGGC
Source organism: Bacteroidetes bacterium UBA1952 (assembly GCA_002336725.1). Taxonomy (GTDB): domain Bacteria; phylum Bacteroidota; class Bacteroidia; order Chitinophagales; family Chitinophagaceae; genus UBA1952. The sequence goes on from DDEO01000047.1 coordinate 1,891, forward strand.
AAAGAGCAGCGTTTTGCGCTGTCCCTGCGAAGCAAAAACACGCACCGGCTTTTCGTGAATCAGGAAGGCCCAGTCGTCGCGGTGGATGCCCCGCGTAGTACGCTGCGCCCGCAGGTCTTCGTGCTGTCTTTCGCGGAGCCATTCGGCCAGCGACTTTTGCTGCACCTCTGATTCATAGACCACCTGCACATCCTCTGCGCCCGACGAAAGGCGGTGATACAGCTCGTTGAGCAGCGGCAGGAAGGCATCCAGAAAAACGGCCCTTTTCTGGTAGATGACGGTGCCGTGTTCGTGCAGCCGCAGGTCGTAGGATTCCAGTTCGATGCGGTCGGGCGTTGCCCCAAAAACCTGCGCTTTGAGCCAGGCATTGCGCTGTTGCAGGATGCGGTTATAGTGCAGCAGGCTTTCGAGATAGTGGCGGTCGGTTTGGGCCAGAATACTGTCCATCCATTTGCGCCGTACTTCGGAGCCGCCGAGGATCAGCTCGCCGTCGTCGGGGGCAATCATCACGGCGGCATACTGACCAATAAAATCGGCTGCCCGCATTACCGGAACGCCGGAAACCAGCAGTTCTTTTTTGCCGGATTCCCAGCGCGCACTCACGGTTTGTTCCATCCCATCTTTCTCGAAATGCCCCACTATGCGAAAACCATTGCTCTCCCAGCGGGCCAGGCTCTGTTGCTGCGCCGTGAAATAGCTTTTGGTGTAGCACAGATAATAAACCGCGTCTAAAATCGCCGTCTTGCCGCTGCCATTGGGGCCGGTGATGGCCGTTATCCGCCCCTCAAAGCGGAAACCGGCCTGCGCATAGAGGCGGTATTGAAAAAAAGAAAGCTGACGAATGGATTGCAAGACCCGGCAAAAGTAACCGGAGCCGCCATTCTGTAGCCGGAAAGGAGCCGATTTTCCGGAAATTTCCGGAAATTAGAAAACGCGCCGGCAGCAGTTGGAACAATTTTATTCAGCCTGTAGCACATCCTTTTTCCGTCCATCTTATGAAGCACCTTATTTCCAAAGACAAAACTACCGGCGAAGACATCCGCATCTCCTACAAAGACTACGGTTCCGGAAAACCCATCGTCCTGATCCACGGCTGGCCCCTGAGCAAGCATATGTGGGAATATCAACTGGAACCCATCGTAGAGGCCGGCCTGCGCGTGGTGAAATACGACCGCCGTGGCTTTGGCCAGAGCGACAAGCCCTGGAGCGGCTACGACTATGACACGCTGGCCGATGATCTGGCTGCCGTTTTGGAGCAACTCGACCTGACCGACGTTACGCTGGTAGGCTTCTCGATGGGCGGCGGCGAAGCGGTGCGCTATCTGGGCCGGTATGGCAACAGCCGCGTCTCGCAACTGGTACTCATCAGTGCGGTAACGCCTTATCTGGTGAAAACCGACGACAACCCCGACGGCGTGGACAGCAGCATTTTCAACGATATGCTGGAAAAACTAAACGAAGACCGCATCAACTTCCTCGACGACTTCGGCAAAAAATTCTTTGGGGTCAATCTCATCAGCCATCCGGTGAGCGCACCCTTGCTGGAATACTACCGCGACATCGCCGCCGACGCTTCGCCCAAGGCCACCAAAGCCTGCGTAGCCACTTTTGCGCATACCGATTTCCGCAGCGACTGTGCCGCCGTTACCATCCCAACTCTGCTTATCCACGGCGATGCGGATAAAATTGTTCCGAAAGAATCCAGCACCGACCGCGTGGCGAAGATGATTCCGCAGGCGCAATATCTGGTTTATGAAGGCGCACCACACGGTCTGTTTTATACCCATAAAGATGCGCTGAGCCGCGACCTGATTGCCTTCGCCAAAACCGGAAAAGCCTATCACTATGTGCATTCCGAAGACGGTAAAGCTGATATAAACAATGATATTATTATTCCTTAGAGACGGCATATAGGCTCGGATTTTATGAAAAAACGCGGTACTACACCGCGTTTTTTTGCGTTTATGCCTCTGAAAAGCACTTCCTGCAAGCGAACCACCGCAACCCCGGAATAACCCTTAATTTCGCGCTTCTTCTAAACAATATGGCTACAACAACCTCCTATCCGCACGTTCCTTACGGCAAAGCTGTTTATGGTGAAAAAGAAATAGAAGCCGTCAATCAGGTGCTGCGCACTTCCACGCAAATGGGAAAGCATACCCGCGAGATGGAAGCCCGCGTAGCGGCGTTGTATGACAAGAAATATGGCGTTATGGTCAATTCCGGTTCGAGCGCACTCTACCTCGCTGCCGAACTGATGGGCTATGAAGCCGGTGCCGAAATCATCACACCAGCACTCACCTTCAGCACTACCGTAGCGCCGCAGGTACGCCGGGGCTGGGTTCCGGCCTTTGTGGACGTAGAAGAAGGCACATACAATATAGACGCTTCCAAAGTAGAGGAGATGATTACGCCCCAAACAAAGGCGATGATTATCCCTAACCTCATCGGCAACCTGCCCGACTGGAAAGCACTCCGCGAAATTGCCGATAAACACGGGCTTTTTGTACTCGAAGACAGCGCCGACACGCTGGGTGCCGAAATTGATGGCAAATCCTCCGGACGCTTTACCGATATGAGTACCACTTCTTTTTATGGTTCGCACATCATCAACTGCGCAGGCAATGGCGGTATGTTGTGCGTCAATACGGAAGCATTTTATGATCGGGGCCGACTGTTGCGCAGCTGGGGACGCAGCTCTTCGCTGTTTGTTGAAAGTGAAGCCATCGAAAACCGCTTCAACGTAGAAGTGGATGGCATTCCCTACGATGCCAAATTTGTGTTTGAAGAGCCGGGATTTAACATCGAACCTTCCGAACTGGGCGCTGCCTTTGGACTGGTTCAGCTCGACGATTTGAAACATAATATTGATACCCGCACGGAGAATTTCCGGAAAATGCGCGAATTTTTTGCGCAATATGAGGAATTTTTTATCCTGCCCAGGCAACTGCCTAACAGCCGCACGGGCTGGCTGGCCTTTACGCTCACCATTCGCGACACCGCGCCGTTTATCCGCCGCGACCTGCAAATCTTCCTCGAGAAGCGCAATATCCAGACGCGCACCGTCTTTACCGGAAATATCCTGCGTCAGCCGGGCTTCAAAAACCTGCCGAGCAAGAAGGCGGCGGCGGGCTATCCGGAGGCTGATCGCGTGATGCGCGGCGGGATGCTGCTGGCCTGCCACCACGGCCTGAGCGAGGAGCAGATTGCGCACGTGATGGAGAGCGTTACTGAATTTATGAGCCAATATTAAGCGCCTTCTTCTTTGGATATTCTTCTGATGTTTATCATGGTTTTTACCAATTCGGGCCTGGCCGTCCGGAAGGGTAAGAATCCCCTTGTCTGGGGTACGCTCACGCTGGTGGCGTTCTTCCTGACTTATGTACTGATGAGTACGGCCTATGTATTTATCACGTATAAAGGCCCGATAACGCCCGACCATATTGATGATTTGCGGGTTTATATGGAGCGTTTTCAGCGCGATACCCTAAAGGTCTTGCTGCTGGCGATGTTTGGCGTAGGCGGTGCGCTGTTGGTACGCTACCGCCTTTCCCGCTATCCAGACAAGCCCAGGCGGGATGCTGCGTGATAAATTCCGGAAAATCCGGGTGCGGATAAGCCCTGCTATCCGCCTTTGGGGGGTGCTGTGAAAGGTCAATCTTTTTTCCGCAACGCCGAGCCTTTGTGCGCAGCAATATGCTCCGTCTTATCGCTCTTGATTTCATATTGCGGGTCGTCTTCAGAGGCGTGGTGCGTATAGCCTTTATAGTCAAAATCCTGCGTGTGAACTTTGATGATTTTTCCGGAAACGTAGCCGGCTTCGGAGTTCCAGGTTACGTGGTCGCCTGTTTTGAATTTCTGTTTCATGGTGCGTTGTTTGAAAAAAGGTTTGTGTTGTCCGGGTGCGCTGTGTCTGCTGCGTAGGAAACGCTGCCATTTTCCACCACGGCCGGTGCGGTATATCGGTGTGGCTGCGCCTTTCCTTTGGCCATGATGTGAAATACCTGCCAGCCTTTTGCCTTCAGATAATCCGAAATCATAGACCGGTGGCAGCGCCACCAGACGGCCTCCGAACACATATAGGCCGTTGTCTTTTGCCGGGCCAGTGCCTCCAGTTCTTCCATTCCCTGTTCAAAAGCAGGGGTCTCCATATAATCGGCATAAGCCCGGAAAGAGCGGTTTCGCCAGCGGGTATTTTTGGAATCCTTGTCGGGCTTGCGCTTGCCGCCGAGCGCGGTAAAGTGCAGATATTCGATACCCGCCTCTGCCAACGCCGGAGCCATATTCTGCTGGTCGAATTGCGGAAATTTCCGGGAGCCGGGCAGTCGCCGCACGTCCACCAGCACCTGAATCTGAAACGATTGCAGCATCTCCAGAAATTCCGCCCAGGGATGTGTGGAATGACCAATGGTGTAGATAATCGGGCCGTCGGGGTTTTCCGGAAATGTTGCAGTGTTCATAGCATATAGAAGAATGGGGCTTGCTAATGGATGACTTTTAATCTCAAAAACAGAGCCGCCGAAAAAAGAACACCCGTCAGGTTTCCGAAACCTGACGGGTATTTTCCTTATGTTCTTCGCGTTGTGCTACGTCTTGCGTGGCTTTTTCTTTGCTGCCGGAAACAAGACATTATTTAAAATCAGCCGATAGCCGGGTGAAGTGGGGTGGAGCGCCAGATCGGTTGGCGGGTCGCCCACCTGATGCTGATAATCTTCGGGGTCGTGGCCGCCATAAAAAGTAAAGGTTCCCTTGCCAAATTCGCCGTGGATATAGCGGGCTTCGTTGGCGGGTTTCAGTTCGCCCATCACCAGTACATTCTGCTTCAGATTCTCTTTCTTAAAAGCCGTTGTCTGCCCCATAAAGCCCTTAATGGTGGTGGTGTGGTTCTGGCACAGCATCGTCGGCACGGGATCAAATTTGGCGCTGAAGGTGAAGAGCGTAAAATAATCGGTGTTCATCGGGATGCGCGAACCGCGTGCCTGCGTGTTGTCGATGCTCGAAAACTCGTATTCATAGGGATTAGTAACGAGCTGGAAATCCTTGAAGGCAAACGTCTGGGCGAAATCCAGTTTTTGCTGCGCGTCGGGAGCCATTGGGTCGCCGTCGAAGGGAACCTCGCAGATGTCGGTATTTTGCGCCGAAAGGGCAATATCATAGCTATCGGTCGCCGAACACATCGCAAACAGGTAGCCGCCGCCGGCCACAAAATCNNCTTCGTGGTGCAGGTGTAGCCAGTCGTATTCGTGCAGCTTGTCGGCCAGCAGTTCGTCGTCATACACTTTATCGAAAGGAATTTCGGCGTAGGTGAGTACCAGCGTAACGGCATCGTCCCAGGGTTTTTTACCGTCGGGCGTATAAACGGCAATGCGTGGTGGTTTTTGCAGGCGCACCACATCGCCGTTGAAATCCGGATTGGCAATTTGGGTAACCATGGCGTTGTAGCGGGCTTCGCCAATCACCTCGTAGCTCACGCCGCGCAACTTGCAGAGGCGTTCTAAAGCGGGCGATTGCAGCATGGCAAAAGCACCGCCGTCGTAGTTCAGCAACCAGTCCACCTCGGTTCCGGTAGCCAGTGCTGCGTACGCCACGCCGTAGGCTTTGAGGTGTGCCACCTGCTTCTCCGCGTCCATCGGGATATAAATGCGGTCGGCAAAAACAGCGGGGGCATTTCCCAAAAGCGCCAGCAGCAGCAACAAAAAAATACGTTTCATCTCTTCTGCCAAATTACGAAACCAAAGCAGGTGGCGCGGTGGCTGTGGGCATTCTTAAAGAATTTTTGTGGAAATTTCCGGAAATGCCGGGCTTGATGCTCGCAAGAGATGCATTCTCGCAGAGACGCAGAGACGCAGAGAAAACGCAGAGTTTAATGGTTGAAGAGACGTGCAGGGAGGTATGGCCTAGAAAGTATTTTCCGGAAATTGCGCTCCCAATCAGGCATGAAAAAGCCCGACCCACAGTTGGCCGGGCTTCTCGTTTGTCGCAATTTTCCGGAAATTTCCGGAAAACTACTGCTTATGCTTCCTGCATCACGGCCTTGATGCCGGGCAATTCTTTGCCTTCAAAAAACTCCAGCAACGCGCCGCCGCCGGTGCTCACGTAGCTCACTTTGTCGGCCAGATGAAATTTATTAACCGCTGCTACCGAGTCGCCGCCGCCCACGAGCGAGAACGCGCCGTTTTCGGTTGCTTCGGCTACGGCTTCGGCGATGCACTTGGTGCCGTTCTGGAATTTATCCATCTCAAAAACGCCCATCGGGCCATTCCAGAGAATGGTTTTAGAAGCCAGAATCACTTTCCGGAAAGTGTCAATTGCCAGCGGGCCAATGTCGAGGCCCATCCAGCCGTCGGGGATTTCGGTGTTGCGCGCCGCCGAAACCGTGGCCTCGTTAGAGAATTTATCGGCAATGATAGAGTCGGGCGGCAGGTGAATGCACACACCTTTCGCTTCCGCTTTTTGCAGCAGTTCGCGCGCCGCGTCGAGGCGGTCGTCTTCGCACAGCGACGTGCCGATATGGCCGCCCTGCGCCTTAAAGAACGTGTAGGCCATGCCGCCGCCGATGATAATATCGGTAGCGCGCTCGAGCAGATTTTCGATAATCAGGATTTTATCCGACACCTTCGCGCCGCCAATGATAGCCGTAAAGGGTTTTTGGGCAGCTTCCATTACCTGCCGCGCAGCTTTTACTTCGCCTTCCATCACCGTGCCGAAAGTTTTGTTTTCTGCAGGGAAGAAATCGGCAATAACAGCCGTAGAAGCGTGGGCGCGGTGGG
>DDEO01000201.1 GCA_002336725.1 Bacteroidetes bacterium UBA1952
AAATCATAAAGCAACCAAAAAAGACATGCGCCAGGCGGCTAAGCGCCGGGAGCGCAACCGCTATTACGGTAAAACCACCCGCAACGCTATCCGCAAACTGCTTGCTATAACCAGCAAGTCGGAAGCAGAAGCCGGTATGCCCGCTGTCGCATCTATGATCGACAAGCTCGCCAAGCGCAACGTGATTCACAAGAACAAAGCCGGTAACCTGAAGAGCGGTATTGCCAAGCGCATCAAAGCGATGGCCGCCTAAGAAATTCTGTTTTTTTAACGCCTTTTCCAAAAAGCCTGATGCTACGCCGTAGCGTCAGGCTTTTTGCTGCAACACCCTTTCGAGCGCAGCAAAAAGACGCGGTGCAGAGAGGGGCTTGTGCAGAAATACCGGCTCGGTCAGGAGCGCGTCGTAGGGCGCATCTACCCGTGCCGCGCCCTCCTCTTTGGCGGTTACAAATAGCACCGGTATCGCCGCCGTGGCAGGTAGTTGACGCAGCAAAGCGGCAGTCTCATAGCCGCTCATCTCCGGCATCTGCACGTCCAACAGCACACAGGCAGTAGCAGCGGCGTTGCGATACAGGAATTTGAGGGCTTCATTTCCGGAAAAAGCTTTCTGAATAATAGCCCCCGAACCCTCAAGCAGGGCCTCCAGCGAAAGCAGATTTTCAGGCCGGTCATCTACCAGCAGAAGGGTTTTGCCGACGAGCAGGGGTATTTGCATGGAGGAATCGGGATGGAAAGTTGTTAAGCCCCGGTTGCCGAAGAACGAGGACACGTAAAAATAACGGCGGGTGCTGTTTTAAAATACCTGTCCTTCAGCACGTTGCAGAAAACAGAAAACCTTTTCAACGCGCGTAGGTTCTCTTTTATTGGCAGGAGCAGACTTTTGGCGTTAAAAATGCAGCTTTTCGTAAAATATATTTCCGGAAATTTCCCGCACTTCGCCAGGCGAAAGGCCTTCCAGCGTGAGGTCTTCAATAGACACGCGGATGAGGCGTTTGCAGCGGTGGCCGGCAGCGAAAACCATTTTGCGCACTTGATGGAATTTGCCTTCGGTGAGGGTAATTAAAAGCCAGTCGTGCGGGATATGCGCCGGATGCGATGCTATCCAATCGCCGAAAATCTGTGGATTTTGTACTTTTTCCACCATACAGGGCTTTGTATGGTATGGATTTCCGCCTTCAGCGATGATGTCCATTCCGGCAGCCATTTTCTGAATGGTTTCTGCCGAAACAACGCCTTTTACCAACACCAGATAGCGGCGCACGTGTGGCTTTTCGCCCTGAAACAACCGGCGCGTTACCGATTTATCCGTCGTGAGCAGCAACAGGCCCTCCGAGGCTTTGTCGAGGCGACCGACGGCGTGGGTATTTTCCGGAAAATCATAGCTCAAATCGCCGAGCAGCCCCACCCCATCGGGCGAGACAAACTGCGAAACGAAGCCCGCAGGCTTGTTGAGGAGGAAATAGCGCAATGGCTCCATACTCAATTTCTCAATGGCTCAATACTCAATGTGAAAATGGGCCGGTGCGCCAAAGACACATGAAACATGAAACATGAAACATATAATCACCGCACCAGCTCTACCCCGTAAGGAATCTTTTGCGCATCCAGAAAGTGAATCAACGCATCGCTGATGGCAATTTTGCGGTTTCCGGTTTTCATCTTCAGGTTGCGCGTCGGGTCAGGGTGCAGCAGGTGCAAAACAAGCTCCGCGTTTCCGGGATTTTGCTCACAGGTTTCCATCAAAAAGCGGGCGATGTCTTCCGTTAGTTTTGAAATTTCAAAGCCTACATTAAACGCTTTTATCGACGTATCGCGGGCATTTTCCAGCAAGGAAATCCCCTGAATGGAAAGCTCGATTTCTTCCGGATTCCAGGGTTTTTCGGCATAGCAGGCGGTGATGACAACTTTTTGGCCATTAAGTAGAAACTTATTCCACTTCACATAGTTTTCGCTGAACAGCGCAAGCTCCAGATGGCCGCCGAAATCGTTGATAATGGCCTTGCCAAAGGGGGCACCTTTTCGGGTATAGAGATGCGCAATATCGGAGAGATAACCAGCGATTTTAAAGGCAGGGCCTTTCACCGGCTGCACCTCCGAGATGGGCGTAAAACCCAGATTGTCCATCTCAAACTTAAACGGGTCGAGCGGGTGCGCCGAAAGATAAATACCCACCACTTCGCGCTCGGCTTCCAGTTCCTCGGCAATGGGCCATTTTTCGCAGGGCGGAATTACCGGCGCTTTCACCTCCGGCGTGAGCGATACGGAACCGAAAAGCGAATTGGCAGCCTGCTCCTGTCCGGCTTTAAACTGCTGACCGAAGGCAAAAAGCTTTTCCAATCCGGTCATTTTCTCCCCTTCCGGCACGGTGAGGAACTGGGCGCGGTGGAGTTCGCCAAAGGCATCCAGCGCACCGGCTTTTACCAGCATTTCCAGCGTCTTTTTGTTCACCTTCCGATGGTCGATGCGGCAAAAGAAATCGGTCAGGCTTTTGAACGGTCCGTTGTGGTCGCGCTCCTCGATAACAGCTTCCACCGCCGATTCGCCCGCGCCTTTCACCGCCGACATCCCAAAGCGAATGGCCCCGTTTTTATCCACCGAAAACCCGCCGATACTGTGATTTACATCGGGCCCCAATACCGGCAACTCCATGCGCTGGCATTCGCCCATAAAGAACTTTATGCGCTCGATATTGGCCTGGTGATTGAGAACGGCAGCCATATATTCCGCCGGATAGTGTGCCTTGAGATAGGCCGTTTGGTAGGCCACCATTGCGTAGCACACCGAGTGGCTTTTGTTGAACGCATACTGGGCGAAGGCTTCCCAGTCGGTCCAGATTTTCTCCAGCCTTTTCGGGTCGTGGCCTTTGGCCTGTGCGCCGTCGATAAACTGACCCTTCATTTTGTCCAGCACCGCGCGCTGTTTTTTACCCATCGCCTTGCGCAACACGTCGGCATCGCCCTTGGAAAAGCCGGCGAGCTTTTGGGAAAGCAACATTACTTGCTCCTGGTACACGGTGATTCCGTAGGTTTCTTCTAAGTATTCCTGCATTTCCGGCAGGTCATACTCGATTTCTTCCAGCCCGTTTTTGCGGCGGATAAACTGTGGGATATAGGCAATCGGGCCGGGCCGGTAGAGCGCATTCATCGCCACGAGGTCTTCAAAAACAGTCGGTTTCAGCTCGCGCAGGTATTTCTGCATCCCGCTCGATTCAAACTGGAAGGTGCCATTGGTATCGCCGCGCTGATAGAGTTCGTAGGTTTTTTCGTCATCGAGCGGCAGCGTATCGAGGTCAATGTCTGCGCCGTGGTTGCGCTTGATGAGGGCCAGTGCGTCGCGCAGAATGGTAAGGGTTTTGAGGCCCAGAAAGTCCATTTTGATAACGCCTGCATTCTCAATCACGTTGCCGCCAAACTGCGTAACGAGCAGGTCGGAGTCTTTGGCCGTAGCTACCGGCAGCAGGTTGGTGATATCTTCCGGCGCAATGATGATGCCGGCGGCGTGAACGCCCGTTCCGCGCACCGTGCCTTGCAACTTGAGGGCTTCGCGCAATACGCGCGCCTGCATGGTGTCTTCCTGGGCAAAAACCTGGCGCAGTTGTTCGGCCCCGTTGAGGTCGTCGCCGCCGAGACCTTCTTTTTCTTCCAGGCTGCCTTCGCCGCGCAGGGGGGCATTCAGCAGGCGGTCGAGCTGCACGTTGATGCCCGGCTTATCGGTAACGAGTTTGGCCAGCGCGTTGCTTTCGACCAGCGGCAGGTCCATCACGCGGGCCACGTCTTTGATGCTCGATTTGGCCGCCATCGTGCCGTAGGTAACGATTTGCGCCACCTGCTTTTTGCCGTATTTCCCCACCACATATTCTATCACCTTCTGGCGGCCAATATCGTCGAAATCGGTGTCAATATCGGGCATACTCTTGCGTTCCGGATTGAGGAAACGTTCAAAAAGCAGCTTGTATTTGATGGGGTCAATATTAGTGATGCCGATGCAAAACGCCACCACCGAGCCGGCTGCCGAGCCACGACCCGGGCCTACAAACACGCCGATATCCTTGCCATGGTTGATAAAATCCTGCACGATGAGGAAGTATCCGGCAAAGCCCATAGTGCGAATGGTGAACAGCTCAAACTTCAGCCGCTCCTCGATTTCCGGCGTAATTTCGTGGTAGCGTTTGTGTGCGCCCTGCCAGGTCAGGTGTTCCAGATAGCTATCCATATCATAGCCGGCGGGCACCTCATAGTGGGGCAGCATAATATCGCGCTCCAGCTTCAGCGGCTTGATGCGATCCACGATAATTCCGGTATTGTCAATGGCTTCGGGCAGGTCGCCGAAGAGGTTCGACATTTCGTCGGTCGTCTTAAAGAAAAACTGATCGTTGAAGAACGCAAAGCGCCCGCCTTTTACGCGGTTCTCGTCGTCATCCGGACCATCCGCATATTTGGGGGTCGCCTGCTTTTCGCCGGTGTTGATGCAGAGCAGAATGTCGTGGGCGTTATAGTCTTCCACGTCCACATAGTGCGAGTCGTTGGAAGCAATGATGGGCACGTTGTATTTGCGCGCCAGCTTCACGAGTACCTCGTTTACCTTATCTTGTTCGGGAATGCCATGGCGCTGCATTTCTACAAAATAATCGTCGCCAAACAGGTCGAGCCACCATT
>DDEO01000229.1 GCA_002336725.1 Bacteroidetes bacterium UBA1952
AAGCTGCGCGTTTTTGGGAGCGCGTTTGCGGGCCTTTTGCAGCATTTTTTCGGAAATATCCACGCCGGTAATTGTGTGCTTTCCGAATGCCGGAAAACTGCTGCCGTTGCCCGTGCCGAGGTCGAGAAGTTGGCCTGCGGGAAGGGCATCTAACAGACACCCAAGCGCCTCTTTTTGTTTCCGGAAAAAGAAATCTACCCAGGGATAAAAAGGCCGGAATGCATCATAGAAAGCCGCCGTTTTTTGGGTGGCTATTTCCGGAAAAATATCAGCGGGACGGCGCATCATCGGCCACAGAAGTGGTGTTCGTTGAAGGCTGCTCATTGCCGGAGACAAAGTGCAGGCTATAAATATCCACGGCGTTCTCCTTACCTTTCAATTCAAAACTGCCTTCGTGCCGGAGGATATTCCGGCGGATGCCCAGTTCTTTTACAAAAATGCCGGAGGCCAGAATATCCTGATTGACTTCGCCTGCCAGACTTCGGATGCGCGCCGTGGTGTTCATAGCATCGCCGCTGATGGCAATGTCTTTCTTTACCAGCCCGATTTCGCCCACCATCACCATGCCGCAGTGCAGCCCTACGCGAAACTCCGGAACCACGCCGTATTTGCGCCGGTAGTAGCCGTTCTCGTCGCGGATAATGCGCTGCGCCATTTCAATGGCCTTAATCGTCTTTTCGCGGTTCTTGTCGGTCAGCAGCCAGGAAGCCACAATCTCATCGCCGATGTATTGATAAATAAGGCCGTCGTAGAGTAGGAGCGCACTGGAGATATGATGGATAAAATCGCGGATGAAAAAGAAGTATTTTTTGTGGCCCAGCGCCTCGGCGGTGGGTGTCGAGTTTTTAAGGTCTATAAAGGCAATGATGCGCAACTGCTCTTTGGGGTGGTTGTATTTTCCCCGGAAAATATCCAGAAAAACGCCGGGCGAATACTTCTCGTTGATTTCCAGCGCAAAAAGCGTGAGTACTGTAATCATAAAACGGGTGCTCAGGTTTTGATACACCCAAAGCGTTTCGGTAACGAAATGTACCAGTCGCCTTGTAGATTCCGACGGGGAGATGCGATAGATGAAAAGGTAAATAACATAGTATTGCGCCAGCATCATCACCGCAGAAATCAGGGTTATGAGCAGCGATTTGATGAGCATACCCAACCAGAGCGGGCGATGACGGTATCTTTCCTTGAGCGGGAAAAGCAGCAGCCAGCCCATGATGAAAGAAAAAACCAGTGTGGTCAGGAAACGCGCCCGCCCAATGCCCGTTACGTGTTCTACATAAGGATAATGTGCCGCGTCTTCGGTGTAGAGCAGCGTAAAAAAACGGCTGAAGTCCAGCAGCGTCCAGACGACGGCAATGATGATGGCTTGCCGGAAATAATAGCCCCGAAGTGTTTTTCGATTGATTTGCATGGCTGCGTCTAAGGTGCTCATAGAGATGCGAGAGATGCAGAGCCTATGCAAAAATCGTACTTCAATGAACCACGCAGATATTTCTCAAAAACGAAACTTCTCTAACTGCTATTGGAAAGCTGCAAACCTATCTTTGCGGCCCGGCAGGTAGGCGGCATTCCAAGCCGCTCTTATCAGCCTTTTCTCTTTTCCGTAATAAAGCATTTTCAGCGCCAGAAACTATGTCGTTAATTAAAAGTATTTCCGGAATTCGGGGCACTATCGGTGGCAAACCGGGCAGCGGACTCACCCCTTTGGATGTCGTTAAATTCACCGCCGCTTATGGTGCGTGGATTCAGCATAAAGGCGCATCAGGCTCGATTGTGATTGGCCGCGATGGCCGCATCTCCGGGCCGATGGTGCGCGACCTGGTGGCCGCCACGCTTACGGGCATGGGCTTCGACGTGGTGGATCTGGGCCTCAGCACCACGCCGACGGTAGAGATGGCGGTGGTGTGGGAAAAGGCGGCAGGCGGCATCATCCTGACCGCTTCGCACAACCCCAAAGAGTGGAATGCGCTGAAACTGCTGAACGAAAAAGGCGAATTTGTATCTGCCGAAGACGGCGCGTGGATTCTGGAAACTGCTGAAAAAGGGGAGATGAGCTTTGCCGAAGTCAATAAACTGGGCCAGATGCGCACGGCGGACGATTATCTGCAAAAACACATTGAGGCTATTCTGGCGCATCCTTTGGTGGATAAAAAAGCCATTGCCAAAGCAGGTTTTAAAGTGGTGGTTGATGCCATCAACTCGTCGGGCGCAGTGGCCGTGCCGCAGTTGCTCGAGGCGCTGGGCGTGAAGAAAATAGAAGTGATTAACGGCGAGATGACGGGCCATTTTGCCCACAATCCCGAGCCGCTTCCCGAACACCTGCGCGACCTGAGTACGCGCGTGGAAAAAACCGGCGCAAGCCTCGGCATCGCCGTGGACCCGGATGTGGACCGGCTGTGTTTTGTTAATGAAGACGGCTCACTCTTTGGCGAAGAATATACGCTGGTGGCCGTAGCCGATTATATCCTTTCGCAAAAAGGCGGCAACACGGTCTCCAACCTCTCGAGCACCCGCGCCCTGCGCGACGTAACCGAAAAGCACGGCGGCAGCTACAGCGGCTCGGCGGTGGGCGAGGTGAACGTGGTGAAGATGATGAAAGACACCGATGCCGTTATTGGCGGCGAAGGCAATGGCGGCATCATCGTTCCGGAACTGCACTATGGCCGCGACGCGCTGGCCGGCATTGCCTTGTTCCTCACCCATCTGGCCAAAAGCGGTAAGACGATGAAGGCGCTGCGCAGCAGCTACCCGAATTATTTTATCTCTAAAAATAAAATCGAACTGGACCCGTCGGTGGATGTGCAGAAAGTGTTCGGCAAAATCCGCGAGCGTTATAAAAAGCAGCCTATCAACGATGTGGACGGCCTCAAAATTGAATTTGACAACGACTGGGTACACCTGCGCACGTCCAACACCGAGCCGATTATCCGCATTTATTCCGAGAGCAGCACCGAAACCATGTCGGAGAATATCGCCAAAAGGTTGATGGCCGATATCCGGGAGATGATGCGGTGAGGAATAAAAATATTTGGCAGACACCCGTCAGGTTTCAGAAATCTGACGGGTGTTCTTTTCTGGGGGAAGGGTGCCGGATTTCCGGAAATCCGGTTTATTTCCGGTATTTCTTTACCTTTAGAAATCGCTTCTCAAGTCTCTTGAAAAAATCCCTTCGCCGCCCCGGCTATATGTTGCTCGTCCTCTGGGGCGTACTCACCACGGTGTTTTTTCTGTTTAATGTACTGCCCGGCGACCCCGCGCGCCTCACGCTGGGGCAGCGCACCGACCTGGCCACCGCCGAAGCCGCCCGCAAAGAGCTGCGCCTCGATGAGCCACTGCTTACCCGCTATGTATATTATCTCAACGACCTCTCGCCGGTGGCCGTTCACGCAAACGACGCGGCGGAAAAACAGAAATATCGTTACCTCAAAATTCTGCCGCTGGGCGCACAGGCGCTGGTATTGAAAGCACCGTATCTGGGTACTTCCTATCGCACCAAAAGGCCCGTAACCGAGGTTCTGGCAGAGGCTTTCCCGGGAACGCTGATTCTGGCGTTGAGCGCACTGGCCTTTGCCGCCGTGCTGGGCATCGGGCTGGGCACACTGGCGGCGGTACGCAAAGGCACTTGGCTGGATACCGGCGCAGTGGCGGCTTCGGTAGCGGGCATTTCGCTGCCTTCGTTTTTTGCCGGATTGCTGGTGGCCTACGTCTTTGGTTATTTGCTGCAATCCTGGACCGGCCTCAGCATGACGGGTTCTTTGTGGGAATGGGATGCCTTTGGCGGACGACATCTGGCGCTCAAAAACCTGATTTTACCCGCTTTTGCGCTTGGCATCCGCCCGATGGCCATTATCACACAACTCACCCGCAGCGCCCTGCTCGACAGCCTTTCGCAGGATTATGTGCGCACAGCGCGGGCCAAGGGACTTCCGGAAAAGCGGGTTATTTTGCGCCATGCGCTGCCCAATGCGCTCAATCCGGTGCTTACGGCGCTTTCCGGCTGGCTGGCCGAGTTGCTGGCCGGTTCTTTCTTTGTAGAGTATGTTTTTGGTTGGAAGGGCATCGGCAAGCTCACGGTGGATGCGCTCGATAAATTTGATTTTCCGGTGGTGATGGGCGCGGTGCTGTTTACGGCGGTTATTTTTCTGGTCGTGCAGTTCTTCACCGATTTGTTGTACCGGAAGTTGGACCCGCGAGTGGGGTAGGGCTTCGCAGCCTGTGCTACCCGATGCGCCGGTGATAACGACGGTTTTTCCGTGGCGTAATTTTCCGGAAAATGACTCAGGAGTAAAGCCATATGGAGAGCAGGTGCGGTAGGAGGAAAAAGGCACATATAGCCACCCAAAAAAAAGTCCGGCCTTTCATAGGCCGGACTTTTTCTCAAAGAAAATGTTGTTACTGCATTCCATCGTCTCCCGCACTCGCGTCGGTGATACCATAATAATACATCCCGCGATAGCCCGGATACATACCCGCCAGTTGCGCATTTTGCGGCGAGGCTTGTAGGGCTTTCAGCAGTGCTTCCACACTGTTTACCGCTGCATCGTTTACGCTCATCACCACAAAGCCATCGCGCATATTGGTTTGTTGCGCCAGCACGCCGCTGCCTACTTTTTCTACCAATACGCCGCTTCGTACGCCGAGGCGCTGTTTTTCAGCCGGTGTCAGGTTGCGCAGCTTTCCGCCCAGAACGAGACCGGCGGCTTCCGTGTTTTTTACCAACGCTGTTGTATTATCTGCGTTCTGAAGCTGCACGCTCGTCTGGCCGGTTTTGCCGCCGCGCAGATACGTTACCGAGATATTGTCGCCCGGCTTGTAACGCGCCACCTGCTCCAGCATTTCCGGCTCGGTGCGCACCGGCACACTGTTGATAGCCGTGATAAAATCGCCCTTGCGCAGCGCCGAGCGCGAAGCACCGCTGCCCGGCACCACATCGGCCACATACACACCTTCTGTGCGGTCGATGCCGAGGCTGGATTGCTCTTCCGGCGAAATCGTGGCGCGGTCGCGGTAGCTGATACCGAGATAGCCGCGCTGCACCGTTCCGTATTGAATCAAATCCTGCGTTACCTTTTTCACGATATTGGAAGGAATGGCGTAGGAATAACCCGCATAGGAGCCGGTGGGCGAGGCAATGGCCGAGTTGATGCCGATGAGCTGCCCGCTGGTATTGACGAGCGCACCGCCGGAATTTCCGGGATTCACCGCCGCGTCGGTCTGGATAAACGACTCAATAGCGCGGTCGCTCTGTGTGCGGTTGATGCCGATGGAGCGGGCTTTGGCCGAAACGATGCCGGCAGTAACGGTGGTGTTGAGCGTGAGCGGATAGCCCACCGCCAGCACCCATTGGCCGAGGCGCACATTATCGGAATTGCCAAATTCCATATATGCAAGATTCTTGTCTTTCACCTTAATCACGGCAATATCGGTGGCCGGGTCGGTGGCAATCACATTGGCCTGCGTGGTATAGCGGTCGTTGAAGGTAACGGTTACCTGGTCGGCACCGGCCACCACATGGTTATTAGTAACGATATAACCATCGGGGGAGATGACCACGCCGGAGCCGGAACCCATCTGCGGCGGGATGCGCTGCACCTGACTGCCTTCAAAGCCAAACATCTCCATAAACGGATCACGAACGACGCGCGTGGTAGGCTTGGTGGTGGTTTTGATATGCACCACAGCTTTTACCGAAGCCTCGGCGGCGGCCTGAAAGTCCACAGGTGGGGCACTGCGAACGGTCGTGGTCTGGTCGCCATAGCCGGCATAGTTTACCGGCAGTTGTTGGGCGGAAGAAGTAGGCGATATTTTGTTGCCGATTTCCGGAAACTGGCCTGCCGCAAAAAGGGTTGCAAGCGAGGTGGCAGCGGCGGTGATGACCACCGGAAGGATTCTGGATTTCATATGTGGCTGTGTATTTCTTTGGTTCAAAAATACTTTTCGGCGCAAATTCCATACCGAAAGCCGGAAACTTTAGGGTTTTGACAGAGAAGATATTGTTAAGGTGAAGGCCGGCTTGCAGCGGATGGGGAAAGGCGTTTTATAGCAATTTTATAGAAGGAAAATTCCGGAAATCTGACGGGAAATCCGTACTTTTGCAGCCGATTTTTTAAACAGAAATCTATTTTCATTTAAAGCTATGGCAGACCTCCGCCTCCAGCGCAATTTTGGGATCGCCGCCCACATTGACGCCGGAAAAACCACGACTACAGAGCGTATCCTTTTCTACACCGGCGTAAATCACCGCTTAGGCGAAACCCACGAAGGCGGTGCCACCACCGACTGGATGGCGCAGGAGAAAGAGCGTGGTATCACCATCACATCGGCAGCCGTTACCTGCTACTGGACGTTCCCGACTTCGCAGGGCAAGCCTACCGACGACTCCAAGAAGTACAAATTCAACATCATCGATACCCCCGGCC
>DDEO01000109.1 GCA_002336725.1 Bacteroidetes bacterium UBA1952
TTATCTTCCTGTTCGACCGGCCTTTCGATCCGGAATTTCTCTTGGGTCCCAATGTAACTGGTGTGTATGTCGGCCCGCCGACGCGCCATCCTGTTTTATGGTATCTGTGGTTTGAGGTTGCCATTCCGCGTTTGCTGCGCAAATACAAAGCAGATGTTTTTCTTTCGCCCGACGGCATGGGCAGCCTGCGTACCCGTGTGCCGCAGTGCGTGGTGATTCATGATCTCGCCTTCGACCGGTTTCCGCAATATATGAAGCCTTCTCATTTGCGTTATCTGCGTCGCCTTACGCCCCGATTGGTCCGCAAGGCGTGTCAGATTGTAACCGTTTCAGAATTTTCAAAGGCAGATATTGTGGCACGCTATGGCGTGTCGCCGGAGAAAATCACCGTTTCGTGTAATGGGGCGCAGGAGGCGTATCAGCCGCTTGACTGGCAGGCGCGGGAGGCGGCTCAGGAAAAATGGGCCGGTGGGAGCGAATATTTCGTGTATGTGGGCGCGCTGCAACCCCGGAAAAACATCGTGAATCTGCTGCGTGCTTTTGTACGTTTCAAGAAGCGGCAGCGCAGCGATATGAAGCTGATAATCGTCGGCAAGCTGGGCTGGAAATACGACGAGATTACGAAGTACCGCGAGCACATGATCTTTAAGGAAGAGGTCATCTGGCCGGGTTATTGTTCGGTCGAAGACCTGGCGCAAATCATTGGCGGCGCTTATGCCATGGTTTATCCCTCGTTGTTTGAAGGCTTTGGCATTCCGATTCTGGAGGCATTGCAGTGCGGCATACCGGCCATTGTGGGGGATAATTCTTCAATGCCGGAAGTCGGCGGTAATGCCGTTCTGCTATGCGATCCCAACGATCCGCAAAGCATCTCCGATCAGATGCAAAGGCTTTTTAAAGACGAATCGCTCCGCAACCAACTCATTGCCAACGCGCCCACCCAAACCCGGAAATATACCTGGGATCATGCGGCGGAAATGTTGTGGCAGGCAGTGGCGCGGTGTGTAGAGTAGGGGTTACGGTTGATTATTGCTAACAGGAGCCGCCTTCTTTGCCAGATAAAAATCGTAGGTATAAACATTATAGGGCAGCAGCTTTGGCGCAATCAGCCGCGAAAGAACGCTGCCGAGCAGCAACGGCAGGGCCAGCGCATAGCCATTGGGAACGAGACCGGCTACCAATACCAGCGCCGTAAACGGCGCATAGATAGAAGCCGAAAGCGTGGCCGCTGCGCCCACGAGCGCACAATTCAGCAGCACCAGATGCAGCCCGAAAAGCCCATTGCACAAGCTGCCAAAGACAAGCCCCAGCAGCGCACCGGCCACAATGCTCGGCGCAAACACGCCGCCGTCGCCGCCCGCACCCAGCGTGAGCGCAGCAGCCAGCGGTTTTAAAAACACCAGCGCCAGTACAACGGCCAGCGAAAGCGTCGTTCCGGAAATGGCCGCGCCCAGCGTCTCCTGAAGGCCGTGGTAGCTGTCGCCATACAGGAGCGGGAAAAAGAAAAGGAGTGTGCCGAGTAGCAACGCACCGGTATTGACGCGCAAAAAATTGCTTTGGATGCCTGCAAAAAAGGCTTTCATCCGCGTAACAAGCAGCGTGAAATACACCGAGAGCGCCGCACACAGCAGACTGAGCAGGGCAAAGAAGGGCAGGGCATAGCCGTTCCAGCCCGAAACCGAAAAAGGCAGCAGCGGCCTATTGTCAAAAAGATAGATAAAGACCCAGGCTACCAGCGCCGAAGCCGTGCAACTAAGCACGAGCGTTTTCCGGAATTTGCGGGCAATCACTTCTATTGCAAACAGCCAGCCGGCCAGCGGAGAGGCAAACAAAACCGCTACGCCCGCCGTTACGCCCGCACAAATCAGCTCGCGCTTATACGTTCGGGCTGAAAATTCTTTTTCATAAGCCGTGTTGCCGATGGTCGCCGTGGCCACCACGGTAGAAACCTCAACGCCCGTAGAACCGCCAAAGATGACGGTGAGAAATCCATTGATCGCGTGGGAGGGAATTTTAAAGGCCGGCAGATGCTCTTTGCGCTGATCCAGGGTTTTATAAATCTCGGTAATGCCCTTGTTCTTGCGATTCTTAAAGACGTATTTGCGCAGGAAATAAATCGCCGTGATGCCTATCGTGGGGAGGAAAATAAACCAGCCGCGCCCCATATTTCCGGAAACAAAACCGGAAATGAGATGCTCTAAGAACTCCGTCAGGTGCTTGAGGGAAAAAGCCAGCAGCGCACTCAGCAACCCGACGAACAGGGATATAAAAATCAGTTTAAAGTAGTGGCGGGTGATGATTTTGGAGCGGTTCACAGCTATTATATGCAGACTATTTGCGTTGTGGGTGCAAAATTATCATGCCCTGTTGCTGCGTTCTGAAAGTGTTTTCTTAAAAACGACATCGGTTCGGGGTGTCCGAATCCGGTTCAGGACAGGCTTTGACCCGCCATCTCCACAACACAGAATAATGGAGATTGGGCGCGTACTACACGGCAATGAAAATGCTGCACGAAACTACTTTCGCAAGAAGTCTGTCCTAATAGAATCCGCACAGCGCGGCTTTTTTGTCCGGAATCAACTTGCCGGATAAAAAAACTCCCATTTCGATGCTGCGCTCCGGCGGAAAAATCCATAAAACAGAAAGCATTCTCCGTCTGGCCCGGAAATTTTACCAAAAAATCATGTTGAAACCTGCGGGTTTAAGGCCACCTTTGGCCGACCCTTTCATTTTTCCCACTTTTTAAAATTCAGGCCACTGGTCTATTAAAAACAGAATCATCGCGCCTTCCCACATCTTATGCTGCTTCATAAAACCAAAATCATCGCTACCGTCGGGCCTGCTTCCAACACCTACGAGAAACTGCTCGAACTGGTGCGGGAAGGCGTAAATGTGTTTCGCCTCAACTTCTCCCACGGCACCCACGAAGGCCACCGCCAGGTCATCGAATTTATCAACCGCATCAACGAGGAACATCCTTTTAATATCGCCATCCTGGCCGATCTGCAAGGCCCCAAACTGCGCGTTGGTGAGGTGGAAAACAACGCAATTGATTTTGAGGCAGGCGATGAATTTCTGTTTACCAACGAAAAAATAATCGGCAATCCCGACAAGGTTTATATCTCCTATCCCAATTTCTATAACGATGTCAATCCCGGCGAAAAAATCCTGATTGACGACGGAAAAATTGAAGTGGTGGTGGTAGAGAAAACGCCCGACGGCAACGTCCGGGTGCGCGTTACGGTCCCCGGTGTGCTTTCTTCGCGCAAAGGCGTAAACCTGCCCGATACCAAGATTTCGCTGCCTTCGCTGACCGAAAAAGACCTCGCCGATGTGGACTTTATCGTCAGCCAGAAGATCGACTGGATTGCCCTTTCTTTTGTGCGCAGGCCCGAAGACGTGGAGCAACTGCGCGAGCTGCTGAAGTCGAAGGATTCGTGCGCCAAGATTATCTCCAAAATCGAAAAGCCGGAAGCACTGGAGCACCTGCGCGAGGTGATTCTGGCCTCCGATGCGGTGATGGTAGCACGCGGCGACCTCGGCGTAGAACTGCCGCTGGAGCAGATACCGATGCTGCAAAAAAAGATTGTGAGTATGTGTATCCACCGCGCCAAACCGGTCATTATTGCCACGCAGATGATGGAATCGATGCTCGACCGGACGCGCCCCAACCGCTCCGAAATTACAGACGTGGCCAATGCCGTGCTCGAAGGTGCCGATGCCGTGATGCTTTCTGCCGAAACCGCCACCGGCAAATACCCGGAGCTGGTTATCCGCACGATGGTTTCCATCATCCGCGAGGTGGAAAAGCAGGATATTGTTTATAACCGCAACCTCGTTCCGCAGCCGCATTCGCCGTCTTTCCTGTCGGATGCCATTTGCTACAACGCCTGCGAATTGGCAAGAGATGTACACGCCACGGCGGTTATCGGCATGACACAAAGCGGCTACACTGGCTTTATGCTCAGCTCCTACCGGCCCAAAGCCAACCTGTTTGTCTTTACCAAAACGCCGTCGCTGGTCAATCAGCTTTCGCTTTCGTGGGGCGTGCAGGCTTTTTTCTACAACGAAGAAGAGAGCATTGACAGTGTACTCACCGACCAAATGGAATTTTTGAGCAAAAGGGGGCTTTTACAAAAGGGCGATGTGATTGTCAATACCGGCTCCCTTCCGGTTCAGGAACACCTGCCGACGAATATGATTAAAATATCCCGTGTGGAATGAAACGGCTGCGAAACCGGCATTGGCTCCTCTTTTTTATAATAATTTCCGGAAATTATCCGGCTGCTTTTGCGCAACAACGCCCGACGCTCAAGACGGTTTATTTCAACCTCTACACCGATAGCCTGAAGCCGGTGCTGAACTACTATGTGAACGTAGAAGGGCAGACGATTTCCGGAAATTACCTGCCGCTCGATACCAACGACGTTATCCTGCGGGCCGACTGGGGCGAGATGCGGGGCAACGAATGGGTGATACCGCGCGTGTTGCTCCACGACAGCGTAACGTTTACCGCCGTTTCGCGCACCAATCCCGCGCTGCACGACCGCATCACCATCTGGATGCAGAAGCGCAAAGACCCACGCGACGCACCGGGCTACGAGGAGCCGCAGAAAAGTCCGGAATTTCCGGAAAAAAGACGGCGTTAATCCACCGCCAGCACCAGGTTGTCAATCAGGCGCGTATTGCCCAGGCGGGCGGCGATGAGGGCCACCATCCCGCGTTGATTGTCATATTCGTCGAGCAGGGCGAGCGTGGCTGCGTCGGCCAGAGCAATGTATTCTACCTCAAAGCCTTTGTGTTCCAGCAGTGCGCGGCTTTCTTTGGCAACCACCGAAAAAGGGCGGGTTTTTTTATGCGCTTCTATCGAAACAAGGCACTGATAAATCACGCCTGCGCGGGTGCGCTCAAAATCCGAAAGGCGGCGATTGCGGGAACTCATGGCCAGGCCGTCGGCCTCGCGCACGGTGGGGCAGATGTGGAGATCCACGGGTAGATTTTTCTGCCGGATGAGGTCGGCAATGACCCTACACTGCTGAAAATCCTTCTGGCCCAGATAGAGATGCTGCGGCCTTACGATGTCGAGCAGGCGGGCCACCACCTGCCCCACGCCCCGGAAATGGCCGGGCCGTTTTTCGCCTTCGAGCACCGTTTCGAGTGCGCCAAAATCATAGGCCGGCGCTTTCTCCGGCCCGTCGGGATATACATCTTCCGGCGCAGGCAGATAGACCGCGTCGCAGTGGGCTTCGGTGAGCAGTCGCAGGTCTTCGGCAGTGGTAACGGGGTATTTCTCAAAATCCTTCGGGTCGTTGAACTGTGTAGGATTTACAAAAATGCTGGCAACCGTATAGTAACCATCCACCACTGCGCGGGCAAAAAGCGATTGG
Source organism: Bacteroidetes bacterium UBA1952 (assembly GCA_002336725.1). Classification (GTDB taxonomy): domain Bacteria; phylum Bacteroidota; class Bacteroidia; order Chitinophagales; family Chitinophagaceae; genus UBA1952. Next base: position 5,388 of record DDEO01000109.1, read on the forward strand.
TGGCCTGCATGGAGTGCGCCCATGGTAGGCACAAATCCGATTGGTTTTTGCAGGCCGGAAAGATATTCAGAGAGCTGGGCTGCCTGTCGGAAAATGAGCATCGGAAAAGCGGGAGAGTGTGGGAATTTCGGCGGAAAATATGGAAAGCGCCTTAATTTTCGTAATTTTGCAACTTAAATTTTTACAGGCGCTAATCTGTGCCGGTAAAATCTTCGCAAATTAAAGCACCAAGTACTTAAGATTATGTCTGCTGACGCAAAGAAAAGGATTCTGATTGTAGCCAACGAGTTGTCGCCTTACGTAGAAGATACTGTTTTCGCCCCGATTCTCAACGCGCTTGCCCGCAAGACCTTTGATTCCGGCATGGAGATCCGGGTGATTATGCCCCGTTTTGGCACTATCAATGAGCGTCGTCATCGGCTCCATGAAGTGGTGCGTCTTTCCGGTATTAATATTATTGTAGATAAAGACGATTATCCGCTGGTCATCAAGGTTGCTTCGCTGCCCAATGCCCGTCTGCAGGTTTATTTTATGGATAACGAAGACTTCTTCAAGCGCAAGTTTACCGCCCGCGACGAGGAAGGTCGTTTTTATGAAGACAATGTGGAGCGTATGGTGTTTTTCTGCAAAAGTGCGCTGGAGACGGTGAAGAAATTTGGCTGGCCGCCGCACCTCATCCACTGCCACGGCTGGATGACATCGCTGCTGCCCGTTTACCTGAAAACCGCTTATAAGAAAGAGCCGGTATTTGCGCATTCCAAAGTTGCCTATACGGTTCAGAATCCGCATTTTGAGGAACACCTCGGTGCCGATTTTGTGAAGCGTGCGCTGGTGAATCAGGATTTTAAAGAAAAAGAACTTGATGCCTATAAAGCCGGCACCGCCGAAGCCCTTACGCTGGGCGCGATGAAAGCTGCCGACATCCTCATTCAGGGCGAGCCAACGCTGGAGCCGGTGCTGGAAGAAGCCATGAAGCCCGCCCGCAACAAGAAAATTATCCGCTGGGAAGACGCGTGGTCGGAGGATGCAAACCTGCTGCTGGAAGTCTATAAAAACCTGGTGGATTTTCCGGTAAAGGCTTAACAGAACCTTGTTCGGGATATTTGGCCCCGACGGTAGAACTTCGCCCCCATTCTTTTTGCGTTTATCTCTGTGAACAACCGGTTTCCCCTGCTGGCACGCGCTGCCGTGTTCGGTTCTCTTTTTCTGGGTTTGATTTCCTGTAAGGAAAATACCCTTCTCAATGCCAATGTGTTGCCCGCCGGCGACAGCCTCCATACCGTTACACTGCCCGATACTTTTACCGTTCTGGCCCGCACGGTTTATGAAGATTCCGCCATCACAAGCTATCAACGCGTGCTGGCGGGGACTCAAAAAATTGTCGGTAGTGCTTTCATGGGCGCAGGCACCGTTACCGGCGATCCTTTTTTTGGTAAAACCCTTGCGGCA
>DDEO01000104.1 GCA_002336725.1 Bacteroidetes bacterium UBA1952
TCTTAAAGCCACGCAAGGTGCAACAGAAATAAAAAACCCGTCATCCAAGCCGAAGGCTCCAACGCACGAAGTGCGTCCAACATCATCCAACGGCGAAGCGTCCAACGCCCAAAGGGCTTCCAACGGCGAAGCGTCCAACGCCCAAAGGGCTTCCAACGGCGAAGCATCCAACGCCCAAAGGGCATCAATTCACCAGTCCCCAGCTCATATTCAGCCGGAGTATAAAATCCTGCGCCGGATAATACAGATAGTGCTGTACATTCCTGCGAATCACCAGCTGCTGCAACTGATCGGCGCTGAGGCCCAGCCGGAAATGTTTTACGCGGAAGCTAAAAAAGGCAGTCAGCTCCGGCGGGTTGGAGATTTGCTCCGCCGACTGATGGTAAAACCGGTTGAGCAGCGGCAGGTAGCCATCGGCGCTCCAGGGCGTGTTGTAGCGCACTTCCAGGCCGGTGTAAGTAGCAATGGCATCGTGGAAAAGCGTGCGTTCGTAGGCAATGCTGTGGCGGCCCGTGTAGAGCGGTAGGTTGAGCGGCCCGTCGCCGTTGCGCTGTTGCAGGATGACTTCATTATCCCAGACCCATTTCCGGAAACGAAACTGCTTTTTGACTACTGCCTGCAAAACCTGAAAAACGCCGTCCTGCTGCAACGCTTGCCCCTGACCGTCGTGATAGAGATAGTTGCCCACCAGCAGGCTGTGAAACGAAGCCGAGAGTGCCCGTGAAGGCCAGCTAATACCACCGCCAATGCGGGTAAAAGTTTCTTTGGCAAAAGAAAGGTCGCGGCGAAAAAACGCGTTCTCGTAGTGGCGGAAAGCGTAGGGCGCATCCCCGATTTGCTGCCGGAAATCGAGCTGCAGCACGAGGTCGCGGCCCAGACTGCGGCCCAGGCTGCCCGAAGCGTCCAGGTTGCCGATAGCAGGCCCGGCGATAAAGAAAAGGCCCTGTGCGCGGAAGCGCCATTTGCGCAGCGAATCGGTGTTTTCGTTGGTGAGCGTTCCGGCGAGATAGGTATTAAAAAGCGTTTCGGCGTTTTTGGAAAGCGGCGTTTCGGTTGTGAATTTATCGGTTCGGATGCCCGCTCCGGCGCTCAGCAGCAGGGGCGCTTTACCCACAAAAGTTTGCAGCAGCAGGCGGTTGTCGGTCCACTCGTGGCGTTGCAGGCTATAAACCGAATCATTGGAGGTGAAAGATTTTCGGAAAATGGAAGCATAGCGGCCTGAATCGGGGCGCAGATCGGTGAAGATGTGGCGGACACTGCCGAGATTCAGCTCGTGCTGGAGCCGGAAGCGCGGCCGCAGTTTCAGGTCTATTTTAGTCGAGTCTTCGTTGTAGAGCGTGTCTATCGGGCCGAAGGTATAGGCGTGGCGCAGCGTAAACTGCCCATCGCGCAGGGTGTTGAAGACCGGCGAGCGGCGGGTGCTGTAATTGGCCGAGGAGATACGCGTGGGAATAGTAGCGCGGTCGGTATAGGCGTTGTTGGTGAGCATTTCCGCCGATACAATGCCGCCGTTTTCATCCTGCTGAAAATTGTTGAAAACGATATTTCCGAAGACCTCGTAGCGCAGGTTTTTGCTTTGGTAATGACTGCTCAGGCTGGCGTTGTCGTGGTTGGTGCGCTGGCTGCGATAAAAGCCCGGCGAGGTCAGTTTGCGGTAGCGGGCGGCAAAGTTCCACTGCGGACGGATGTTCTGCGTGTGCAGGATTTCCGCCGACTGCTCCAGTTTAGACCCCAGCCGGTAGCTAAAAACCGAGTAGGGGCGCGTGGTATTGAAATACAAAATATCCTCGCAGCCAAACCGATAGGCATCGAAAGCCGGATAGCCGAAAGCGGGCTTCGCCTGCGCGAGTGTGGGTTGCCACAGAATCCATTGTGCCGCGCTGCCGAGGTTGCCCAGGTCGCGGTAGGGCAGGGCATAGAGTTGTGGGCGATGCAGGTTGTAGATGCTCGTGTCTTCAAACGGCGATTGGGTTTCAAATGCTTTTCCGGCGCGGATGATGGGTCGTGTGTCGTCCCATTCCTTCGTCATTTTGTGCCTGCTCGTGTCGCGCTGCGGGGCATTGTTGAGGCCAATGGGCTGACCGGGCAAACTGGGTGCCTGCGCAAGGGCGCAGACTGCGGGCACGCAGAAAATAAGGGTGTAGAAAAGCCAGCGCAGGGGAGCCAAAACAGGGGGATTAATTTTTAAGGCAATTCGCTTAAAGTATTTTTCTGTAAAAATGTGGGTCATTGCGAGGGGCCGCTCTCTACATATTGTTGGTCGGCCCGAAGCAACCTGCACGTTCCACCGTGTTTTGTGCAGGTTGCTTCAGCGGCCCAACAGCAGGACGTACGAGGGGCCGCTTCGCAATGACCCTCATTTTTTAGGGATTAACGTAGAAACGAATTGCAGCAATCTATTTAATTCTTCAGAAAGCGCGCCGTAGCGGTCTGTTTCTCTGAAATCAGGCGAAGAAAATACAGTCCGGCGGGCGCTTCGGGCGGCAAAGGTAAGCGGAGGCTTGAAGCGCCTGCCGGAAAATCAGTTTTCAGCACCCGTTTTCCGGAAATTCCGTCTAAAAATTCTACTGTGCCTGGCTGGCTTAGCGGTTTTCCGGTCTGGATTTCTATAAAGTCATGGGCCGGATTAGGAAAGATGCTAAAACCGCTTTCCGATACCCTATTTTCCGGAAATTCCACACCCATAGCCGCGGAGGCATCTACTACATACAGGCCCGTCTGCATATCTGAAATCAAGACTTTATTTCCGGAAAAAAACGGATAGCAACCCCACGCGCCGGCAAAACCGCCGTGGCCTGCCGGCGGCGCATAAGTATCAAAATAGCCTGTGCGCACGGGGTTGGCCGGGTCGGCGAGCGAATAAATTTGCAGCCCTTGATAATAATGCGCGATAAAGGCCCGGTCGCCCTTCATCAGCGTGTTGTGCGGCACACAGGTATCGCCGCTACACGGACTGAAAAAGCTTTCAATGCGTAGTTGTGGCAGTCGGGTGGTGTTGAGCGCCTTCATCTGCAGGCCGTGGGTTTCGTCGGCCATAATGCCCGCGCCATTGGTTCCTATCCAACTGGAGTGGTTGTAGCCCTGCTGCGGGTAATTCGTCAATCCGCCGATGACGCTAAATTGATTGGCGGCATCAAAGCGCCCGATAATCAGGCCATAGGTGGCGGCGCTGAGGTAGGCTGTGTCGTTGCGCGCAAAGATGGTATGCACCTTGTCGGCAATGCCGTTTTGGGCATTGAGGCGATGAGTAAGCACGGGCCGCATCGGGTTGGCGAGCGAATAGACGCGCAGGTAATCCATGCCGAAGGAAGCGCCTTTGGGTGCAGCCAGATAGAGCCGCGCGGTGGCGGTGTCTATAAAAAGGGTGTGGGCCAGCAGCGGCGTGTCGCGCGGACTTTCATAAACGAGGTGCAGCGAGTCGGGCAGAAAGCGGACATCAAAAACCTGAAGCGTGGCCGGCCCTTCGTCGGCAACGGCGTAGAGGTAGTGGCCGTAGGTTTTATAATCGCGGTGCGGAATAGGTTGTCCGCCGTTGCGCCCCGGAAAAAACACTACCTGTCGGCAATCGCTCACGCGGATGATATGTGCGCCCGCCGTGGAGCCGATAACGCCATATTCTACCCCTTTGGACGTAAATCCCCATACATCGCTGAAATATTGATTGCCGCTCGGCGGAATGCCGGTCGTGTCAAACCAGTGACAGAGGAGCCGCACGTTTTGCCCCGGTTGCTGCGCACGGGCAGGCGCGGTGGAGAGCAGGAGCAGGAAGAGAAGCAGGCGCATACGTATAAAGGTACGCCTGTGAGCGGGTGTAAGATGCAGGCATAGCCTGCGGGATAGCCCGACGAAAGCGCAACTTTCGCCAAACGACTCAAAGCAGCTTTTTATACTTCCTTTTAACCGTTCCGGAATTTTTAAAGCAATTGATTAAAGCGGTGAATATTTCCGGCTTCATTTTACCCCATATCTCGTAGTCGCTGCCTTCATTTGGATAAATCTCTTTCAACAACTTAACGTCGTATTCGTCAATCTGATGACCATAGAGATAGGTCTTAAAAACAAAGGACTTTCCGCATTCCGTAATAGCAGTGTCTTTGGACAGCACAAAGCAGTTCAGGTTAATATCGGGCAGTTCAATACAGCCGCTTTCGATATTTTCAGGAAAAGGAATGGTGTCTTTTCTTGTAGGAAGAGAGGCTATAACCGTTCCGGTATCAAAATGTCTTAAAACAACAAAGTACTTTGGCTTTGCCGTGTTGCCGTTTTTGAAATAAAAGGGGTCGAAGTAAATGATGTTGCGTTCTTCAATCATGTTTTAGTGTGTCTCTATGTACTCGTTGTATATCTCTAATTTTCGCTCATCGTGGGCAATAATTTGTCCCATATTAATCAGGAATTCGGTATTGTTTATTTCTTCTCTTTCCAGCAATTCCAGAACAGCGTTCTCTTTGGCCGTGTGATACCACGGCGAATTGAGCCTGTGTGTATAGGAAATCAATTCCTGGGCAGACTTCTTCCCGAATTTCTCAATCACAAGATTCATTAATGCAATATCATTATCTGAAAACTCATCGTCGCTGAATGCGGATTGGGCAATGATGTGGCTTCCATCGTCTTGTCGCCTGATATACTTGCTTAGTAAAGTCGGCTCGGTGGATAAATCAATGAACAATTCCTCAGAGACCGGGCCAAACTTCCAAACCTTGTATTTTAGGTTCAGCAGGGGAATGCCGCTTTTTTTTATGGATATTTCATCCATAATATACAGCAATTTCAGGAGCCGGGTCTTGGAGAGTTGCGGTATTCTTTCTGATAGATAAATAACCGCATTCCCCACCTTTTCCAACTGTTCGGTGCTGAATGTAATATACGGCGTTGTATTCATGATAAGGAGTAAGCGAAGATAAAGTTTTTTTAGACGGTAGCAAAAGGACCATAAGCCGTTTTTGTATAAAAAATCAACCCCTAAACACAAAAAACACCCGCCAGATTTTCCGGAAACCTGACGGGTGTTTTCTTCAAAAAGCCTTTCCTTACTGCCCCAGAATCCACGCAAAAATCAACGGCGCTACAATCGTGGCATCGCTTTCCACGATGAATTTCGGTGTGGTGATGTCCAGCTTGCCCCAGGTGATTTTTTCGTTCGGAACCGCGCCGGAATACGAGCCGTAAGACGTGGTGCTGTCGGAAATCTGGCAGAAATACGCCCAGAACGGCACGTCGTGCATCTCCAAATCCTGATACAGCATGGGTACCACGCAAATGGGGAAATCGCCCGCAATGCCGCCGCCAATCTGGAAGAAACCCACGCCTTTTCCGGAGCAATTATTCCGGTACCAGTCGGCCAGCCAGGTCATGTATTCAATGCCGCTCTTCATGGTTGAGGGCTTCAGTTCGCCCTTGATGCAATAGCTGGCAAAGATGTTGCCCATCGTGCTGTCTTCCCAGCCGGGACACACAATCGGCAGGTTTTTCTCCGCTGCGGCCAGCATCCAGCTATTCTTCGGGTCAATCTCATAATACTGCTCCAGCACACCGCTGTTGAGCATCTTATACATAAACTCGTGCGGGAAATAGCGTTCGCCCGCCGCTTCGGCATCTTTCCACACCTTTTCGATGTGCGCCTGAATGCGGCGGAAGGCTTCTTCTTCCGGAATGCAGGTATCGGTTACGCGGTTGTAGTGGTTTTCGAGCAGGTCGTATTCTTCCTGCGGCGAAAGGTCGCGGTAGTTGGGTACGCGCTTGTAGTGGCTGTGGGCCACAAGGTTCATAATATCTTCTTCAAGGTTCGCACCTGTACAGGAGATGATCGAAACTTTATCCTGGCGGATCATTTCAGCAAGACTTAATCCCAGCTCGGCTGTACTCATGGCACCTCCAAGAGTGATCATCATTTTACCACCTTCGTTCAAATGTGTTTCATATCCTTTTGCTGCGTCAACCAATGCCGCTGCATTAAAGTGGCGGTAATGATGCTGTACAAATTGTGAAACCGGACCTTTGCTCATGTTCTTCGTTTTTAATATTGAGCAGCAAAAGTAAATATTTAAACCATTGTATTGAGTTGCTGTTTTAAGCAGCGCAGCGTTTTTCAACAAAAAGCCCCAAACGGTTAAGTTGGGGCTGTCCAAAACAATCTATCTGCAGGTGTTTATCGTTTTTTCTTTTTTTCGAGTTTCAATGCTTCTCCTGTGCTGGAAAGACTGTAGGTAATCTTTGCTTTTTCATTTTCTGTTTTCACCAGGTAATAAAAAACACCTTCCTTGCTGACTTCCTCAACACTTACAATTTTTGCCTGGGTTGAAAGCTCTTCCAGCTTCTTTGCTGCGAGTAATGTCATTTGCCTTGGTTTCACATACCGCTGAACGGCTTTAAATTCACCATTCTCTGAGTACCAGGCACGCATCGTTTCATTGTTCAGTTTAAATGTTACAACGTACAGGTCTTCAACACTTGTCCACTGCGGATCGGTTGCGCCGGCGAATTCTTTTTCAAATGCTGCTGTTGCTTTGGCATTTTCAGCAGGAGAGGGCGATGCCCATGTGCTTACAGCGATGACAACTGCAGCGAATAATACAAACATCTTTTTCATAAATAAATTTTTAAGGTTTAATGAATCATGATTTTCAACAACTGAAAACCGAATGATGCAGTAAAACTATTTTTTCAGGAACACCGGTGCAAGCCAATTCATGACAAAAGACTGTTAACATGCCGGTCATATTGATGAGCGGATGCAACATTTGTAACAGTATGTTGCAAAAAAATAAAAAATCAATAGGGCAAAGGGTTTCAGACTGTCTTAAGAAAATGATAAAAGTCGATTGACTAAATGAGTGGCAAAACCAGTAGTGATAAGCGGAGAAGAGGAAAGCCTTAATCTGCTGTTTTACAATTCTGCAGCCAGTCTTTTATTCCCAGCACAATTTTATCAGCCATTTGTTTTCTGTACTCCGGTGTAAGTACATTCATTTCATCTTCAGGGTTGCTGACGAATAACGCTTCAACCAAAACATTCGGGCATTCGGTTATTCCATTTAAGATAAAATTGAAATTACCCACGTTGCCGAACTCCTTTAATCCCATGCCCAGCATCTGTGAAAGGATTGTTTGTGTTAGCGGGCGATAGCCGATGTATTTATAATAGGTGCTTACACCTTTTATGCGGATGGGATCGGTTGCACTGTTTAAATGAATGCTCAAAAGCAGATCAGGATTTTTTTCTTTGTAGAAACTAAGCCTATCATGATTATCATAAGTGGTATCTTTTG
>DDEO01000051.1 GCA_002336725.1 Bacteroidetes bacterium UBA1952
GGCACTTCCACTACAACAAGGATTAGCCCCCCCGCCGCAGCGAGGACAAAAACATCAAGGTGGGCATCAACCACAACGCACCCCATCGCATTACGAAGTAAATCTTGAACCCGGACATTCCTTTCTTTTATATGGCCAATTTCATCAACCTGACACCCCACGACGTGTCTATTCTCCGCACAGACGGAACAACCCGCATATTCCCGAGGGAAAATCGGGAAATCCCTCGTCTCTCCCAGTCCACAAAGCAAGTGGCAGAAATAGAGGGTATCCTGATTACAGAAACGCACTTCGGGGAGACGGTGCATCTTCCAGAACCAATGCCAAACACATTTTTCATTGTCTCTCGTCTTGTACTCAGTGCCAATCCGCACAGGACAGACCTTCTCGTTCCCGAGCAAATGATTCGGGACTATTGTGGCAATATTGTTGGTTGCATGAGCTTCGCGCACAATTAGGCGAGGCTCCTGCCCACTTTCTCACATCCCCAATTCCACTACAACAAGGATTATCACCCGCCCATCAGACTTTCAAAACCTACCAGCACACTCTCCACCTTTCCAAACAAACAGCAACAAGCCATCTCCCCCAAAAAGCACACCCCGCAAACCGCCGACCTGTAAACCTTTTGCCGAAGCTCCCGTCAGTGTAGCCCGAAGTTTTTTCCGGAAAAACCAGCGCCGGTTGCCCGCTTTTTCATAAAATTGACCGCTATGCGATTCCAAAGCACCCTGCGCTTCCTGCACACCATCGCCATAGGTTTCTTCGCCGCAACGCTGCCCGCCTCCGCTCAGGTGGGCAATCATCCCTCAAATGCTATGGCCGCCGACTGGGAGCAGACAAGCTACCTGGCACCGCAGTTGGGCTATCTTTCAGACAATGTCTATCTGGGCCGCAAAGACTCCGCCGCCCTGCCCTACTTCAGTCCGGCCATCCACTACCACAGCCGCTCGGGGTTTGACCTGAGCACTGCTTTGAACTTCACCAATGCCGGCGGCCCGCTGCGCATAGACCTGTGGCAGATAGACGCTGGCTACATGCGCATGTTTGGCGACCACTGGCTGGCCGGTGGTGATGCCGGACTGATGCTCTACAGTAAAAAAAGCGAGAACGTACGGGCCGACAACTTCGCTTATGCCGATGCTTTTGCAGGCTATGTAAACGATTTCCTCACGCCATCGGTTACGCTCACGGCCCTTATCGGCAGACGGATGGATTATGTGGCTACGCTCCAGGCAGAGCATGAATTTTCGCTGCTGGACGACCGCCTCACCCTTACGCCCACCGTGGCGTGCAATGCAGGAACCCAACGGTATTACACCGGCCACATGGCTACGCGCATCAACAAGAAAGGCAATAGCGTCAACCGGATGGAATATACCGGTACAGCGCAGTTCAGCCTCCTCGATTATGAGTTGAGCCTGCCCGTAGGCCTCGAATACCGGGCTTTCCATTTCGATTTCATACCCACTTATTTTATCCCCGTAAATCCGGCTTCGCTACATACGCCCACGACTACCTATAACGAAGCGTTGAGCAACGGTTTTGTGGCCGAAGTGCGAATGGAATACCGGCTGCCGCTGAAAAAGTAAGTTCGGCGGTGCGCATTCGTGCATTCGTGGCAAACTGTTGAATACCAGCCGCCGGTTCGGAAACGATTTTCCAAACCGGCGCTAAGGCATACAGCGTCTTGCACGGGCGGTTTTTCCACAAAACAGGTCCGCATATTTTGCTATCATCTGTTCTTTAGCGGCAATCCCTACCGAATCGGGCTTCCGATGGCATCATTTCCGGAAATCTCGCCTTCTTTACCGCCACTATCGGCCTCGCCGTAGGAGGAAGGGCTTTCGTATTCTGCTCCCAAATCGCCCGGCTTTTGGGTCTTTCCTTCGGCATCGGGGTTGGGCGGTGTCTGATTGCCATCGGGTACGTGCGAATCCGGACTTTGGGTGCCGCCATAGGGCGATCCCAAACCGCCTTCATTGGCCATTTTGTTGGGGTAATTCGTATCTGCGCCGTTGGTGGCTTCGGTACGGTCGTTGGGGTCGGTGTGCATATCTTTTTCAGAACCGGCCGGGGTGGATGGGTTTTTCATAAAGAAATTATTGTCAGAAGGTTTTTTTCACGCAGGGAACGCAGGGAAGCAGAGACGCAAGGGAAAGCAGCATAGATGACGGATGCTGTTTCTTTCCGTGTTCACGCAGGGAGCGCAGGGGAGCAGAGACGTAAGGGAAAGCAGCATAGATGACGGATGCTGTTTCTTTCCGGCATTCAGATTCTTCTCCAACAATAACCAGCTTATAAGGACGCAGTGGCTAACCGGCAATAACGAATGTGGTTTCCGCATCCCAAAAATGGAATACTTATCCCGCCAGTTCCAGCGCCTGCGCGGTTTCCTGGCGCAGACGGCGCAATAGTTCCGGATTATCTGCGAGTTTTTGCCCATAGGATGGAATGAGGGATGTAAGCTTTTCCTGCCAGGCAGGCGTTGCCAGTTGCTGCGGAAAGCATTTAGCCAACACATTCAGCATAATAGAAGCCGCCGTGCTTGCCCCCGGCGAAGCGCCCAGCAGAGCGGCCAGGCTGCCATCTGCCGTGCTGATGACTTCGGTGCCAAACTCCAGTATGCCGTCGCCTTTTTCGTTTTCCTTGATAACCTGCACCCGCTGCCCGGCCACCACCTGTTCCCAGTCTTCGGGCTGGGCTTCGGGGTAATAATCGCGCAGGGTTTTCAGGCGCTCGGCATCCGACTGAACCACTTGTTGAATCAGATATTTTGTGAGTGGTATATTATGCAGACCAGCTCCCAGCATGGGTGCCAGATTGCTCAGCCGCAGGCTTGCGGGGAGGTCGGTATAGGAGCCGCTCTTCAAAAACTTAGTCGAAAAACCGGCATAAGGGCCAAAAAGAAGCGCATTGTGGCCTTCAATCTTGCGGGTGTCGAGGTGCGGAACGCTCATCGGCGGCGCACCTACGGCTGCTTTCCCATACACTTTTGCGCCGTGTCGGGCAATGATTTCCGGATTTTTGCAGCGCAGCCACTCGCCCGAAACCGGAAATCCGCCGTAGTGCCTTCCTTCCGGAATATCGGCGGTCTGTAGCAGGTGGAGCGCACCGCCGCCCGCGCCAATAAAAACGAAAGGAGCCTGTATGTTCTCGTGATAATCTTCGCTTAGATTCTTGACCCGCACCTGCCAGAACGGCGCCATGTCGGGCATATCCCGATTCCGGAAATAATGCAGGTCGCGCACTTCATAATTATAAAAAACCTCGGCTCCCCGCGCTTCCATGCGGGCAATAAGCGTGCGCGTCAGCGTACCAAAATCTACGTCTGTGCCGATGGGCATCCGGGTGGCGGCTACCAACTCGGCGGGGTCGCGGCCTTCCATCACCAGCGGCATCCATTGGTCGAGCGTGGCGCGGTCTTCGGCATATTCCATCTGCTCGAAGAGCGGCCGCTTCTTCATGGCGGCAAAGCGGGCGCGCAGGAATTGCACATCGTCGTTTCCCCACACAAAGGCGCAGTGCGGAACGGAGCGGATGAAAGACGGCGAGATAGCGCCTTCGCGCACAAGGCTGGCCCAGAACTGGCGGGAGATTTCAAAGGCTTCGGCCACGGTTTCGGCCTTCTGGGTCTCTACCGTGCCGTCGGGGCGTTGCGGGGTATAGTTGAGTTCGCAAAATCCGGAGTGGCCGGTGCCGGCATTGTTCCAGGCATCGGAAGATTCGGCGGCGGCGCGGTCGAGGCGCTCATAAATTCGGATGCGCAGGCTGGGGTCGAGTTCCTGAAGCAAAGTGCCGAGCGTGGCGCTCATGATACCGGCGCCAATAAGGACAATATCTGTGGACATAAAAAAACGGACGAGAAAGTAAAGGCTTCTGCTTTCAAAAAACGGGCCGGGAAGGCTTGTTTCCTAAAATCGCGCAACCGCGAGACTTGTCAAGTCCAGACACATGCTACCGATTGACTTGACAAGTCTATCAGCAAAACGCCCGCGAGACTTGTCAAGTCGCTGTGATGCGCAGAGTTTCCGGAAATCCAACCTTCTTTTTAATACATATAATAACCACCCTTCAGATAGTTGGGGCAACGATAACTCTTGAGCTGGATGCTCAGGTTGATGGCAAAGACCAGATACTGATCGAAAGTTGTGGTGTTGCCGCGCTGCTTGCCTTCGCGCCCCAGCGGCACAGCCGACACTTCGCGGCTGCGGTCCTGCAACAGATAAGCCGGATTGGGCACGAGCGGGTCAGCATTCGGGAAGTTTTCGGCACCTACATAGGTCGCGCTCACGTCGTCGAGATAGTCGGTCAGCGTCAGGCGGTCGGCCACTTCAATGCCCAGGTTGAGGCCCGGTCGCAGCCAGTATTTAAATCCCATGCCCAGCGGAAAGCACACGGAATAGCCGCTGTATTTGCGGCTGTCGTAGCCGGCGCGTTGTCCTTCGGTTCCCAGGTCGCGCAGTTTGTAGGTGCTGCCGTTCACTTCGGCATACGGGTCGTAGCTAAAAACGCCTACGCCGCCCGTCAGATAGGGCGTAAAGCGGCTGCCCAGTTCGCCGGTGGCATAGCGAAAAAAGTTGAACTCTGCCACTGCCGAAACCTCTATGATATTGGATTTAAAAGACAAATTGCGCAGCCGCTCAAATTCGTTGCTGTTGTAGGCATCCGAATACCCCACTTGGGTATAGAGCAGATTGGTGCGTAGGGCGATATAAGGCGTAAGGTGAAACCGTGCAAAAGCGCCTACTGCCGGGCGGATGAATTTAAAACCGTAGTGATTGTTCAGGTCGCCAAAATACTGGCTGCCGCCCGCCGTGATGCCAAACTCGTTTCCGCCGTAGTAGGACTGGCCGGTGGCCTTCGTGCCGCAGAACAATAAAAGCAGAAAGAGATAGCGCATTTTTCCGGAAATTTTAATCAAAAAAGAAAGCGGCAACAGGCCGTTTTAAAAGGGAAATAACGATTGGGAAAAGGATAAAATTATCTTCTCTATCCCTTTTTTAGCTCCAAACAAACCGTTGCAATACAAACAACACCACCCACAAAACATTGATGACCATCAATCCCTGCACCAGATGCGCCTGCTTGCGCCGGTTGAAATACATCATG
>DDEO01000022.1 GCA_002336725.1 Bacteroidetes bacterium UBA1952
TGGTTCGAATCCGCGTGCCCGTGCTTATTTTATAGACGAAAGATTAAAGACAAAAGACGAAAGGGCCCTTTATCTATCTCTTTTGTCTTTTGTCTTTTTATTTTAATCGAATCCCGCCATGGCCAAATTAGGCACCTATATCCAGGAAGCATACGACGAACTCGTCCATAAAGTAACCTGGCCCACCTGGGAGGAACTCCAGCAGACCACCGTCATCGTGCTGGTGGCGCTGGTAATCGTTACCCTCCTTTTTCTGGGTATGGACCAAATCGCAGAACGCGTGCTGAAGTTGATTTATAGTATCCTGGGATAGGCTGCAACCGTGTATATATGAACGAAGAAAAAACAAACCTTGCCGCCGCCCCGGCACAGCCGGAAGCAGATACCAAATGGTATGTACTGCGCGTAGTGAGCGGTAAGGAAAAGAAAATAAAGGAACACCTCGAAAAGGAAATCCGCCTCTCGGGCTGGAACCAGCGGATTACGCAGGTGCTGTGTCCGGTAGAAAAAGTGGTGAAAATTGCCGGTGGCAAAAAATCGCTGCGCGAAAAAATCCTCTTCCCGGGCTACCTCATGCTGGAAGTAACCAACGGCCGTATGACCGATGATATGGTGCAGGTGATAACCAGCGTGTCCAACGTTATCCACTTCCTGGGCCGCGAAAACCCAACTGCCCTGCGCAAAAGCGAGGTGAATAAAATGTTTGGCACGGTGGACGAAGTGGCCGAAGCAGGGCTCGCCTATGCCGATCCGTTCACCGTTGGCGAAACCGTGAAAATCATCGATGGCCCGTTCAACGATTTCAACGGCGTGGTAGAAGAAGTGAGCGAAGAGAAGAAAAAACTCAAGGTAGTGGTCAAAATCTTTGGCCGCTCCACACCGGTAGAACTGACTTATATGCAGGTCGAAAAACTGTCTTAAAAACCGGAAATTATTCTTGGAAAAAGCGTCGCATTTGCGGCGCTTTTTTGTTTCCGGATAGATAGCCTGTGAGGCGGTCGTTTCCGGAAAAAAACCGATGCGCACTTGAATAGAACCGTCTGGTTCAGGATGCTGACAGGGGCTTCGCTTGCAGGAATGGCAACTATCGTTTATTTTGGTAGGCTCAAAAAAGCCTGCCTTATGCGTCTTCTTGTAGCCTTGCTCCTGCTTGCGCCCGTTTGCTCCTTTGCCCAGGGCATCGACTTTGAAAAAGGGAACTGGAAATCCGTTCTTGCCAAAGCCCGAAAAGAAAACCGACTGGTGTATGTGGATGTCTATACTACGTGGTGCGGCCCGTGCAAGGTGCTGGAGAAAACTATTTTTCCCCAAAAAGAAGCCGGCGATGTATATAACGCGCACTTCGTGAATTACCGCCTCGATGCCGAGAAAGGAGAAGGAATTGCGCTGGCGAAAAAGTATGCGGTAGATGGCTTCCCGACGCATCTTTTTATTGACCCTAAAACCGAAGCGGTGGTGTACCGGGCAAGAGGCGCCGCTGGTGGCGTGGCGCGACTCAATGAGTACGCCGGTATTGCACTCAGCGAGCAAAAAGACCCGATGACCTGGGCCATTTATACCCGCGATTTCAAAGCCGGAAAACGCAATCCGGAGTTTCTGAAAGCCTATCTGCGCAAGGCAGAGCGTCTCGATAAGCCCAACGACGAAATTCTGGATGCTTACGTCACTACGCTGGATTCCCGGAATTTGCCGGATAGCACACTTTACTTTCTGGCTAATCACACCAACACGATCTGGAACCAGTCCATGTCGATTTTGGATGCCAATCGCAGCCGGCTGGAAAAACCGGATACTAACCTGCGCTATTACGGCTATGAATATCAGATTGAACGCGTAACATATCCCAGCTATAAGGAAGTGTTGGCTGCTAAAGACGAGAAAAAGCTCGATAAGTTAGTGGCATTCATTCGCTCGCATAATACTGAAGATCCGGATGAAGATATTTTCTTTTATAGGAAAGGATATTATACGGAAATCAAAAACCTGGCAAAGCTGAAAAGCGTAGAGTGGGCAGAAGGAGACCGTCTCTCGCAGAAAAATCTCGCCGACTATAAGGAAGGCGATGCGAAAGCCAGAATGAGGATGGAAGAACAAGTGCGCTATCAGCTAACCGGCATGACCCTTTCCGACACCGATAATGTGGATTCCATTGTGGCTTTTAACGTTGCCCGGAATGTGGGAAATCATCCTTCTGTACGAGCAGCATCCACGCTCAATGAATTGGCCTGGAACACCTTTGAGAACAAAAAAGCCACTACCGGCGATCTGCAACAAGCCTTGCAATGGTCGGCAAAGGCGATGGAATTTTCGGCACCGCATCCGGAGCAATGGGCCGCCAACGCCGACACACACGCCTCACTGCTGTATCGTACCGGCAAAAAAGCAGAGGCCGTTGCGCTGGAAGAAAAGGCTGAAAAAGCTTTGCGGGATGCCGGAAACGAAAAAGAAGCTGCCGAATACGGCCAAACCATCCAAAAAATGAAGGCCGGAACCTATTAGCCCTGCCTGAAAAAACCGTGATTTTCCGGAAATAAAGACCCTTATTTCCGGAAATAATCGCCCTTTAAACGCGTTTTAACCCCTTGTTTTATGTTCATCCAAAACCAAACCTTCTCTGACCGCGAAATGCTGCTCGAAGTCCTTTTCGACTTTGAACTGGGCGAACATACCGAGGTCATTCAGAAGATGAAGGCCGCTATCGAAATCGTTTTGCAGGAAGATGTGGAATATCAAAACGAATTGCAGAAGCTGGAAGATGCAGAAGACTGTGACGAATTTGCCGACGAGGTGAAACGGGAATTTCTGGTCAATATGCTCGGCGAAAAATTTGCCCGCTTTGAGGTGAAAGACCGCAAATGGTATGGCCTGGACGCGCAGGGTGAAAAAACACTGCTCGGCGAAGTGGATTTGGTGTAGTGCGCCCTTCGGGCATTGGACAGCTTCGCCGTTGGACAGC
>DDEO01000164.1 GCA_002336725.1 Bacteroidetes bacterium UBA1952
GTCTATTCCAAAGGCAAGGTAACCGACCTGCCCATCATTGTGGTGGACGAAGATGCAAGCACGATGAGCCGACGCGCCATTCAGATGTTTGAAGACAACGAAATCCTGCGCGTGGCACTGGTGAAGCCCAACGACCAAAACCTCACCCCACAAGCCATTGATCTGGAAGCCGCCTGCATCGTGATTTTTCCGAAAGGTTTTGAAAAAGACGTGCTTACACGCCGGAATCCCGAAGTAGTTACCATCGTTAATACCGGAAATGTACTCACGGCCAACTACGCTTCGGGCGCTATCCAACTGGTTTTGGGAACCCTCAAAGCGGGTACGCAGATGGAAGGGCTGCGCAAGCAGGGTACGCCGGAAAGCCTGCTCTCGGCCAGCTACGAGCCGTTTAAAACTACTTTTATCAAGAAATACAACCGCAGCACCAATTATATGTATTTCCTGTGGCCGGGCGTGCTGGCAACGGTCTTGCAACAGGTTTTGCTGCTGGCGCTGGCGCTGTCTTTTGCCAGTGAATACGAAGCCGGAACCTTTGCCGACCTCGCCCGCCGCACCAGCCTGTTCTCCATGATTGCCGTCAAGGTGATTCCCTATCTGCTGATGAGTTTCGGCATTTGGGTAATGTACTGGGGCTTCACTTTCTGGTTTCGCATTCCGGTAAACGAAAACCTGGGTGCGCTCACCCTTGTTGCCGGTGTGTTTGTGCTGGCCGTCAGTTTCATTGGCATTCTGGTGAGCATCCTCATTCCCAATCAGCTCAAGGCGACGGAAGTGCTGATGGTGATTGCCACGCCGAGTTTTATCCTGAGCGGTTTCACCTGGCCTTTGAGTCAGATGCCGGTGTGGGTGCAAGGCATTGCTGCGGGCATTCCGCTGACACATTTCCTGAAAGCCTTTCGCATCCTTTTGGTAGAAGAAGGCACATTTTCGCAAACCCTGCCCGCCGTTCGCGCTATGGTCTGGATTGCGGTGGTGTGCGGTATCGGCTCGGCAATCGCCTTGTATTTTAAAAGGAAGAAGGTTTTAAAAAGCGCATAAACGGTTTTGGAGAAAGGAGCCGTATCCTACCGCAGCCATGCTACCAGTGCTTCCATAATCTCTTTGCGGTCAAACTTTCCTCGCACAAAAGCGGCCCCGGCCTGGGCGATTGCTGCTGATTTTCCGGAATTTTCAGCCGCGTTTATCAATACGGCTGCGAAATCCTCCGGCGTATCGGCCAGCAGCGCATGAACGCCGTCTGTTACCGGAATGCCCTGCATCCCCACGCGTGTGCTGACCACCAGTTTTCCGGAAGCCATGGCCTCCAGGATTTTCACCCGGATGCCCCCACCCGATTTCAGCGGCACAATCAGGATGTTTTTATCGGCGGCAAAGGCGGCGGCATCGGGGATTTCCCCCAGAATATGCAGACTGCCTGAAGCCTTTTCCAGCAGTTTTGCGGGCATATGCCGACCGGCAAAAAACACTTCCAGACGGGGCGATTTTCCGGAAATCAGCGGCCATATTTTATCTATAAACCACTCTGCCGCCTCCACATTGGGCCGCCAGTCCATCGCCGCCAGATGATAGGCCGCCGGTTTTTGGGGCCACGGCTGCGACGGATATTTCGCTAAATCAATGCAAAACGGAACCACCCGGAGGCGATTTTCCGGAACGTATTGCGCCGCTACGGCTGCGTCTTCCGCCGTTACCGGCAACAGCACATCAAAGAGCGGCCAAACCTGCTTTTCGTATGCGGCCATGCGTCGGCTCAGGCTCGCCAGATAGCGCCGTTTTAAGGGATTGCGTTCTTCACCGGCCAGCCGCTGCCAGATTTCGGCTTCTACATTATTCATCCGGAACGCCGTTTTTGCGGTTGGCAAATGTTTCCGAATCAGCGGCAGATAGCTTGCCAGAAACGGGCTTTCGATATGCACCACATCGGGCCGGAAATCGGCCAGTTCTTCCACCAAAGCCGCCGCAAATGCCGCGCTCCAAAAGCGTTCGACATGGTAGGGATTTTTTCCGGAAATCCAGTTGCGCAGCAGCGGTCCGGGGCGAATGGCATTGTCCACCGCCACGGTGCGGATTTTTTCCAGTCGGGGCCACACGGGCGGCAGTTTTTCCGCAGCAACCGGGTGGCGCGTAGTGTTCATGGCCAGCAGCCGCGTGGGGCAGCCGGCTTCCGGAAATCCTTTCAGAAAAACGTCCATCCCCAATGCACCGCCATCGGTGAGCGGAAAAGGCACGCGGTTGGTAAGCACCAGAATGCGCATAACGGCGGCGAAGATAACCGGCAGCGACGCTCGTAAATTGCAGCTCCGCTTATGAACGTAAAAACCGTTGTTTTTTTAGGCTCCAAGCCCGTTGGCTATCAGTGTTTTGAATTTTTGCTGCGCCAACAGCAGGCGCTCGGCTACCGTGTTGTGGGCCTGCTGACGCAAAAACGCGCCGAATTTTCCGGAAATGCCGACCTCACTGCGCTCGCCGCCGAAGTGGGTGTGCCGGTGTTGGAAAATCCGGACGAAATGCCGGAATGCGACCTGCTGTATTCGGTGCAATACCACCGGATTCTTTCCGGAAATCAACTGGCAAAAGTGCGGCTGGCACTGAATCTGCACATGGCTCCGCTGCCCGAATATCGCGGTGCTAATCAGTTTTCGTTTGCGCTGATGGATGGCAAAAAGGAATTTGGAACCACGATTCATCTCATGGACACCCGCATCGACCACGGCGATATTGTGGCCGAAAAACGCTTCCCGATTCCGGAAAACTGCTGGGTAGAAACGCTCTATTCCCTGACCGAAGCAGCCTCGGTTTTACTTTTTAAGGAGACCCTTCCGGCGATTCTTTCCGGAAATTTCCAAACCACGCCGCAGCGGACTTTAGAAGCCGAAAAGGGTACGGCACTGCATTTCAAAAACGAAATGGCTTCCTTGAAAGAAATTCCGGAAAATGCCGATACCGAGACGATTTTAAAAACCTTGCGCGCTACTTATATGCCGGGTTTTGAGCCGCCTTTTTTGCGAATGCCCGACGGCGAAAAAATTTATCTGGTGCGGGAAAAGGATTGGAATGGCGGTTGATTGTTGTTGATGGGATTGATTGTTGTTGAATATAGTTCTTGCGAAAGTCGTTTCATGCAGCATTTTCGTTGCTGTGTAGTACGCTCCTAATCTCAATTATTTGTGTTGTGGAGATGGCGGGTCAAGGCTTGTGCTGAACTTGATTCCCTGCCGCCATGACGGATTACGTACGCAGGAAGACGTATGTGGGATTACGTACGCGTGAAGACGTACGCCTTGCATTTCCCAGCGTACTCCCAGCACACGTCATT
>DDEO01000028.1 GCA_002336725.1 Bacteroidetes bacterium UBA1952
TGATGTCCACTTTTTTGGTGTCGCCGGTGCGATAGCGCAGTTGCGCAATGCGAATAAAATCGTTGTAGAGGCTATCCAGATACAAAAGCTGCCGCCGGTTGTTTTGCAAAAACTGAATCTGATAATAATAGCTGCGTACACCCGCCTTCAGTTCCAGCAAGGTCAGGTCGCGTTGCAGCTCCCGCGACCGCACTTCGGCCTGAAGCAATCCACGGCGCGCGCCAAAGAGCGTGGGGAAAGGAATGTTCTGTGAAATCGAATACGCATGGTCGAAGTAGGGGCTGTTGTAATGGCCCAGTTGCACACTCAGTTCCGTTTTGGGCAATTCCCCCGCCGTTTGCCGCAGGCTTTGCGCCGAGCGGATTTCCAGCTCCCGCGCCCGAATGCCGCCATTGCTTTGCAGGGCAAAAGATATGGCTTCTTCCACACTGCGCAGCACCGGCGTTTGTGCATTTCCGGAAACAGATGCCAGCAGGAGCAGGCTTGTTGCCACTACGGTTATGACCGGTTTCAGCGGCAAGGCTTTTTTTCGATTAAAAATCAAATACAGCAAAGGCAGCACAAAGAGCGTGAGGAAGGTTGCCGTTATCAGTCCGCCAATAACGACGGTTGCCAGCGGCTTTTGCACTTCCGCGCCCGCGCCGTGGCTCAGCGCCATGGGCAAAAAGCCCAGCGAGGCTACGGTGGCCGTCATCAACACGGGCCGCAGCCGTTCGCGCGCACCGGCAATCACGCGTTGCAGGGTGTCAGTCATGCCTTCTTTTTCCAGTTGATTAAAAGTGCCAATCAGCACGATGCCGTTTAAAACGGCTACGCCAAAAAGTGCGATAAAGCCCACACCGGCGCTGATGCTAAAGGGCATTCCGCGCAGCAAAAGCGCAAAGACACCGCCAATGGCGCTCATGGGAATGGCCGTGAAGATGAGCAGCGCCTGCCGCAGCGAGTGGAAGGTGAAATACAGCAGCGCAAAGATGAGCAGCAGTGCCGCCGGCACGGCAATCAGCAGGCGGCGACTTGCTTTTTGCAGGTTTTCAAACTGCCCGCCATAGGTGAAGTAATAGCCCGTCGGCAGCTTCACTTCGCGCTCCAGCCGCGCCTGAATGTCGGAGACCACACTCTGTACATCGCGCCCCGAAACATTAAACCCAATAACGATTCTGCGGCGGCTGCTCTCGCGGCTTATCTGTGCCGGGCCGAGGTTGTAATGCACCCTTGCCACCTGCGAAAGCGGAATTTGATTTCCGGAATTGGTAGGGATAATCAGGCTGTTTACATCGTCGATGCTCGTGCGGTGGGCGCTGTCGAGGCGCACTACCAGGTCGAAGCGGCGCTCGTTTTCAAACACCTGCCCGGCTACTTTTCCGGCAAAGGCGGCGCTCAGCACATCGTTTACATCTGCTACGTTGAGGCCGTAATTCGCCAGTCGTGTACGGTCGTATTCCACATTGATTTGCGGCAGCCCCGCCACGCGCTCGGCCTGCGGTGCCGTCGCGCCCGGCACACTTTGAATGACGCGCGTTACGCGGTCGGCACAGGCGGCAAGGGTATCCATATTTTCTCCAAAAATCTTCACCGCCACATCCTGCCGGATGCCGGTCATCAATTCGTTGAAGCGCATCTGAATGGGCTGATTGGCTTCAAAGAAAATCCCCGGGATGGCTTCCAGTGCTTCGAGCATTTCAGCAGAAAGTTCTTTATAGGATTTGGCCGTTTTCCACGCTTTCTGCGGCTTCAGCACAATCACCAGGTCGGAGGCTTCGGGCGGCATTGGGTCGGTCGGCACTTCCGCCGAGCCGGTTTTGCCCACCACCATTTTCACCTCGTCGAATTTCCGGATAATGCGCTCGGCCTGCATAGAGGTTTCGATGCTTTGGCTCAGCGAACTGCCCTGCGGCAGGATGCAGTGAAAGGCAAAATCGCCCTCCTGCAACTGCGGAATAAACTCGCCACCCAGGCGGCTGAACAGGAAAAGCGCAACCGCAAACAAGGCTACCGTGCTGCCGATGAGTAGGTATTTAATACGAACAGCCTTTTGCAGCAGCGGGGTATAAATGCGTTGCAGGCGGCGCATCATGCGGTCGGAGAAATTTTCCTTATGCGCCGTGTTTTTGGATAAAACCAGCGCGCTCATCATCGGGATGTAGGTGAGCGACAAAATCAGTGCGCCGAGAATGGCAAAGCCTACCGTCTTGGCCATCGGCGTAAACATCTTGCCTTCGATGCCTTGCAGCGTCAGAATCGGGATATAGACAATCAGGATGATAATTTCGCCAAAGGCGGCGCTGCTGCGAATTTTGGATGCCGAAGAGAACACCTCTTCATCCATCTCCGCCTGCGTCAGTCTTTTCTTTCCTTTGCGCAGCGCCAGGTGGTGCAGCGTGGCTTCTACGATAATCACCGCGCCGTCCACGATAAGCCCAAAGTCAATCGCGCCGAGGCTCATCAGGTTGGCGCTCACGCCAAAGACGTTCATCATACCCAGCGCAAAGAGCAGGGCTAAGGGAATGGCCGAGGCCACAATCAGCCCGGCGCGCAGGTTGCCCAGGAAGACGACGAGCACGAAAATCACAATCAGCGCCCCTTCTATCAGGTTTTTTTCTACCGTAGAGATGGCGCGGTCCACGAGGTCGGTGCGGTCCAGAAACGGTTCAATCGTAACATCTTCGGGCAGCGAGTGCTGAATCGTGGGGATTTTTTCCTTGATGCGCTTCACCACCTCATTGCTGTTGGCCCCTTTGAGCATCATCACCACACCGCCCACCGCGTCCACCTCGCCGTTATAGGTCATGGCCCCGTAGCGAATGGCGCTGCCGAAGCGTACATCAGCCACATCTTTGATGAAGATAGGCACGGCGCCGGTAGCGTTTTTAACGGCAATATTGCGGATATCTTCCAGCGAAGACACCATGCCGATGCCCCGGATAAAATAGGCGTTGGGTTTTTTANNTTTTATCGATATAAGCGCCGCCGGTGTTTTGGTTGTTGCGTTCCAGCGCGTCAAAAATATCGGGGATGCTCACGCCAAGTGCCCGCAGCCGATTGGGGTCCACCGCCACTTCATATTGCTTCAGTTGGCCGCCAAAGCTATTGACCTCGGCAATGCCTTCGGTGCCGTAGAGTTGGCGTGCCACAATCCAGTCCTGCATGGTGCGCAGGT
>DDEO01000032.1 GCA_002336725.1 Bacteroidetes bacterium UBA1952
AGGCATGCCTTGTCTCTACAAACGCATTATTTCGACAGTGCTCCAAAAAGGGAAACAGCCATTTAGCCGGGAAGCGCTGTATCTTGGTGGGACTCAAACACAGCACATGCGGCCTGTTCCCTGCATATTTTCTTTCTTCCTTGCGCTTCTTGCTGCATCCCTGCCGCAGTTTTCCAACGCGCAAAGGGTAGAGGTGGTCAACAAAACTGATTTCCAGGCTCCGGCGGAAAGCCAGGCATTTATCTTTTGGGAAGCGGCCACAGATACAGCGCTGCTTGCCCCTATCGCTACCGTACGCATAAGCGGCTTCAGCGCGGAGGCATCCCTAGAAAATCTCTTTGACCGGCTCAAGTCTAAGGCTCAAAAACTTGGGGCGAATGCCTTTCGGGTGGATGCGTTCAGCGTTTTGGGCCAGCAAACCCATTTTGCACTCAAGGTCTATTACGCAACAGACACTGCGGTGAAGCAAAACATGCAAAACCAGGAAAAGAATGTTGTCTATGTATTCGGCGACCTGAATCCTGTCGGGAGCAGTGTGACTTTCAAAGCGGATAAAATGAACAAAGAGGTGCGGGGTGGCCGTTTTGTGCGCCTGCTCGTTGAGGCCGGCAAAGAGCTTAGGCTCAGCAAAGGCGGCATTACGGGGGCCTCGATGACCGTGAAAGCGAAGGAGAAAGAGCCCGCCCTTTTTTTGGCCATCAGCGGCTTCGGACTGACGGCGCCTCCGGTATATGCGGGCGCTGTCGGCATTGGGTTCAATACCGGCAATATCCTACCCCTCAACAAGAGTTTTGGCCGGATGCTGGTTACACTATTGAAACCGGAGTAAGCGGGTGAGCGCGGGTGCATGACAGATTGCATCTCCGGCAAACCCGCCGCGGCGGGCGCAGAGGCGCAGAGAAAAAGCCGCTGCTATCTCAGCCTGGTAAGCGGCTGATGCTCCGTCTGTACAATGGGTCATACGCCCCTTGACAAGTTGCAGAGTCTGCGCCGTCCGAATCTTTGTATGCTTTACGTTTTAAGACAGACTCCTAATTTCAATGCGTGTTACGCTTTATGTCGCGGTGGCTGCTGCCCATTGTTTTCGTCGCGTCGGTGGGCTTGAGCCTCTGTCTTTTCCAGAGCCACCCTCCACGCGCACAGGCCGACCTCGTCGCGCTGGATACACTCGTGCAGCAGGCACGAAGCGCCTATCCGAACATGGCTGTTAAAGCCATCGATGCACACGCTGTTGCTACCGATTATGAAGTCTGGACACGATATCTGGCCGCGCCCGGTCAATGGCACACCAACGCTCCGCAGAAAACGGACACTGTTTTTGTGCTCACAGCGCTTTCATCGCGGGCTGCGCCGTCGGGTGTTATCTGGATGCGGGAGAAAGCTGCTTTTCGGGCCTATCTTGTCGCCCCCTAATTCTCTTTTTTTTGTGCATCGGCTCACCGCATTTCTTCTGGCACTGGCGGTCTGGATGCCACTCGCTGCCGGTATTTACTTTTTAACCCTGGTGGCGCAACTGCCTTATATGCTGGCACTCGTTGGGGCAACCGGGGCGCTCTTCCTCCTTTTATGGCACCTGCTGCGCCTGCGGCAAAAAGACCCGATCGAAGCGCCGCCGGCTTTGCAGGTGGGCATTGGAATTTTTCTGCTCGTGGCGGCCATCGGCTGTGGATTGCGCGCCCGCTGGTATGGCGACTGGGATGCGGCGCTCATCTGGAATCTGCACGCCCGCTACCTGACCACGCCCGACTGGAAAGTCATTTTTGAACCGGGTATTTCCGGAAATAATACCTACCCCTACGGCCTGCCGGGCTTCGTGGCCCTGTTGTGGCGGGCGGTCGGCAGTTTTTCGCCGGTCGTTCCGCTGCTGGCAGCACTGATTCCTACGCTGGCCATTCCGGCGCTCGTCGTCTTGCAACGGCAAAAGGCGGGCTGGAAAGGCGCGCTGCTCATCGCCCTTTCTTTCCTTACTTACCGCTACTATTTCGCGCTGGGACTCACGCAATATGCCGATATTCAGATAGCCTTTCAGTTGCTCTTGCTCTTCATCGTTTTCAGCCGCTACCGGCAAACAGGTTTCCGGAAATATCTGGCGCTGGCCGGGGCCTTGTGCGGTGCGCTGTGCTGGACCAAAATGGAAGGTTTTTTATTGTCGGGGATTTTCCTGCTGACGCACGTCCGCGTATTTACCCGCAAGCCGGCTGCCATGCTGTACCTGCTATCGGGGCTGCTGCCGTTCGTGCTTTTCTGGTGGGTTTTAAAGGCTGCCGGCATCCCCCATTCGCCCCTGCTGATTTCCGGAAAACTGCTGCTGGCGCATCTCTCCGACGGGGGGCGTTTTTGGGAAACGATGCACCTCTACGGCGAAGTGCTTTTTGTTCGGCACTATCGCTTTCTGATACTTTTGCTGCTGTATGCCGCTTTGTGGGTGCGCCGCAGGCGGCGCTTCCCGGCGGGCTTTGCTTTTATCAGTGGGGCGGTGCTGGCTTATTTCCTGCTGTATTGGCTCCTGGTAACAACCGACCTGGGCTGGAATATCACGACTTCGCTGCCACGCCTGCTGTTGCAACTCTACCCCACGCTGGTTTTCCTCACTGTCGGCGCACTTCAACCGGCTTCATCCACCACTCATCCGTCTGCGGCGTCTGGCCAATCGGGAAGGGATGGCTGTGGCCGGTAGGGCCGTAGCCGCGTTTGCGGTAAAAAGCCTGTGCGCGGTGGTTGTATTCCCACACGCCGAGCCAAAGCGTATCGGCATCCTGCGCGAAGGCGTGTTCTTCGTAGGCATCCATTAAAAGGTGCGCGAGGCCGGTGCCGTAATAATCCTTCAGGACGTATAAACGCTGCAACTCCACGGCCTTTTTTCCGGAAAATGCAAAGGGTGGCGCATCGGTTTTCCACTGTGCGTAGCCGGCGGGATTGCCATTTTCATCTGCTCCAAGAAGAATAAAAACAGCGTCGTCCTGCAATAATTTCCGGAAAGCGGCTTCGTTGTAGGTGTCGGCGAGATAGCCCGTCATGTCGGCATCGGTGCAGGTGCCGGTAAAGGTTTGTTCAAACGAATCGGCGGCGAGGCGGGAAAGCGCAGGCGCATCGGCTGCTGTGGCGCGGTGCAACGAAAATTTCATAGCGGCCCGAAAGTAGCACCGGCGGCGCGGGTATCTTTAGGGCCTCAAAAAAATCATTTTTCTACCCTTGGCAAAGATTGTGATTGTAGGAACGGCGCATCCGTTGCGGGGCGGACTGGCAGCATTCAATCAGCGGCTGGCCGAAGCACTTCAGGAAGCGGGCCACGAGGTACGCATCGAGTCTTTTTCGCTGCAATACCCTTCTTTTCTGTTTCCCGGAAAATCGCAGTTTACCGACGAGCCGGCACCCAAACACCTCTCCATTCGTTCGCGCATC
>DDEO01000183.1 GCA_002336725.1 Bacteroidetes bacterium UBA1952
CCGCCTTACCTTGTAAGGAATTATGAAGAGAACCTTTCTTTTCGCCCTCTCTTTCGCCACGCTTGCCGCCTGCACCGCGCCGAAAAAAATGCTGGTGGCCGAGAAGCCACAAGGGCGCTTTTACAGGATAGATTCTACCGTGGGCCGCTCCGAAAAACTGACAGATTTTCTAAAGCCCTACAAAGCGGGCGTGGATACCCAAATGCAGGTGATGGTGGCCCGAACCGACGCGCCGCTTACCAAAGCGCAGCCTGAAAGCACGATGGGAAACCTGGTGGCCGATGCGCAACTGGAAGCCGGAAAAAAGATAGACCCAAAGGTGGTGGCTGCCGTATCCAACTATGGCGGACTGCGCATCCCTATCATTCCAAAAGGAACGATTACGCGCGGAAAAATCTATGAGCTGATGCCCTTCGACAACACCATTGCGATTGTGGAAATTCCCGGAAATATCGTGCAGCAATACTGCAATTCGATGGCCAAGCGCAAAGGATGGCCGGTTTCCGGAATGACCTTCGCCATCACCAAAGACGGCGAAGCAACCGACATCCGCATCGGCGGGCAAAAGATGGACCCCGCGCGGCTCTATAAATTCTCGCTCAACGACTACAACGCGCGTGGCGGCGACAACTGCGACTTTCTTATTCCCCTGAAAAAACGCTACACTACGGTCTTTATCCGCGACGCTATTTTAGAACATCTTTCCGGCTCGGTTTCCGGGAAAATCTATCATCCTTACCTCGACAACCGCGTGCGCTATGCAGAGTAGAAGACAATTTCTCACCCGCTCCCTTCAGGCTTCCGGACTGCTGCTGGCCGGCGGTTTTCCGCTCGGCGCACTGGCGGCAACCGGCGGAACAAAGCTTACCATCCTGCACACCAACGACGTACACAGTCGGCTGGAGCCGTTCCCGAATGCCGAAGGCGAGAAGTTTGCCGGGCAGGGTGGGGTAGCGCCCCGCGCCGCGCTGATTGATAAAATCCGCAGCGAAGAACCGCATGTTTTGCTCTTCGACAGCGGTGATATTTTTCAGGGAACGCCGTACTTCAACCTCTATAAAGGCGAGCCGGAAATCAAAGCCATGAGCCTGATGGGCTACGACGCGGCAACGATGGGCAACCACGATTTTGACGCGGGTGTAGCAGGGTTTGCCGCGCAATTGCCGCACGCCAGTTTCCCGATTGTGTGCAGCAACTACGAATTTCTGCGCACCGCGCTCGAAGGCAAAACCGTGCCGTATAAAATTTTCCGGAAAGGGCCGGTAAAAGTGGGCGTTTTCGGGCTGGGTATTGAGTTGAGAGGCCTCGTGGCTGATGATGCCTGCAAGGGCGTACAATACTTAGAACCGCTGCGCATGGCCCAAAACATGGCCGACAAGCTGCGCAAAGAAGAGAAATGCAACCTCGTTATCTGCCTTTCGCACCTGGGCTACGAGTATAATTTCCGGAAAGTGAGCGACAAAGTGCTGGCCAAAGAAACCACCGGTATCGACCTCATTCTGGGCGGCCATACCCATACATTTCTCGACGAGCCAACCGTCCTTTTGAACAAAGCCGGGCAGGAAGTGCTGATTAATCAGGTGGGCTGGGCGGGCCTTCGGCTGGGTAGGATAGATATTTATTTTGATGATAAGGCAATGCCTAAAAGCACTGCGTCGGCCTCAATACCGATTCTGAAATAAACAAGAGGGAAGCCACTTTTTTTTTAGGTTTTCCGGCGGCAATTTCGCGGTTCTTCTGTGATAAGCCGGTAGGGCGTTAGCAAGTTGTTTATACATCTGCCAATGCCTGGCAGATGTCGGCGTGCTGGTTTTTTTTGCAGAACAAATTTGGTTTTCGTTTTTCGGCTGCCTGCATTCCCGGTGCGTATTTTCTACGGGGTTGCAGGCTTTGTCAGCCCCGGTATTTTTTTTTAAGAAAAAGCAGTGTCTATCTCGTTCATGCCTTCCAACAAGCAGTCTAAAGAAACCTTACCGACCCGCTCTGCGGCTTCGGCGGTGCCTTCGGCTGCCGGGGTTTGGCAGAATTGCCTGTTGCTGATACAGCCTGCTATCGAGGAGCGTGCTTTCCAGACATGGTTTGTGCCTATCAAAGCCGTTCGGCTTCAGGGTGCCGAGCTGACCCTTCAGGTGCCGACGGCTTTCTTTTATGAATGGCTCGAAGATCACTATCTGGAGTTGCTCACCAAGACCATTCGCAAAGTGCTGGGCCGCGAAGGCCGTCTGGAATATGAAGTGCCGGTGGTGAAGCCCACGCGTCAGCAGCAGGGCAGCGCCGTTCATATGGCCGCTTCGCAAACCAAAAAGCCTTCTGCGAGCGGCAATACCGTGGCCAACACGGGCGGGTTTAAAAATCCTTTCAACCCCAATCCCTACGCCATTCCGGGATTGAAACGCATTCAGATAGACCCGCAGCTCAACGCCGGTTATACCTTCGAGGCGTGTGTGGAGGGCGAATTCAACCGCACTGCCCGTAGCGCCGGGCTGGCCATTGCGCAGAAGCCGGGCGGAACGGCTTTTAACCCCATGATTGTGTTTGGCCCTACCGGCTGCGGCAAAACCCATCTGGCGCAGGCCATCGGCAATCAGGTGCGCGTGGCGCATCCGTCGAAAACGGTTTTGTACGTCTCGGCAGAGCGGTTTATCAACCAGTTTTCGGAGCATTCCCGCAACGGCAACGTGAGCGATTTTGTGCAGTTCTATCAGTTGATAGATGTCCTTATCGTCGATGATATTCATTTCTTTGTGCCGGCTCAAAAGACGCAAAAAGTCTTTTTCAGCATCTTCAACCATCTCTACCAAAGCGGCAAGCAGATTATCCTGACATCTGACACGCCCCCCAAAGACCTGGAAGGTGTAGAGGAGCGCCTGCTTTCGCGTTTTCGATCGGGGCTGACTGCCGAGATGAATGCGCCGGATTTTGAGACCCGCAGAAACATCCTGCTGCGTATGATGAAGCGCGATGGTTTGCAGATTCCGGCAGAAGTGGTTGCTTTTATTGCCCAAAATGTACAGAGTAATATCCGGGATTTGGAAGGTGCACTGATCTCGTTGCTGGCGCAGTCCACGCTCAATAAAAAAGACATAGACCTCGATTTGGCGCGGATGGTGATGAAGAATTTTGTGAAAATGCCGGCGCTGGAATTTACGTTGGAGCATATTCAGAAAACAGTAGCGGGCTTTTTGGAACTGCCCTATGAGCGTATTTCTACCCGTACCCGGCAGCGCGACACGGTGCGGGCGCGGCAGATTTCGATGTATCTGGCCAAGCAGTTTACCGAAAACTCCCTAAAGGCCATCGGCACCCATTTTGGCGGCTACGACCACAGCACGGTGCTTCATGCAATACAGGCAGTGGAAAATATGTATGATACCGACCCGGAATTCCGGAATCAGATTGGGGAGCTAAAAATCCGCGTACAGTCGATGCCGGAGGGATGATGTTTCATGTTTTATGTTTCATGTTTCATGTTTCATGTTTCATGTTTCATAGGTTGATAAGGGTTGATGGTGGTTGATGAGAGTTGATAAGGGTTGATGGTGGTTGATGAGAGTTGATAAGGGTTGATGAAGGTTGATAAGGGTTGATTGTGGTTGATGAGAGTTGATCACCGGCTTTTAGTTCTTTTGTTCTGGCTTTTTTGTCTTTCTACTCGCGTCTTGATACTTGTATCTTGATACTCCCGTCTTTTGTCTTTCTACTTTCGTCTTTTGTCTTTCTACTCCCGTCTTTCGTCTTTCTACTCCCGTCTTTTGTCTTTTATTGCATCATTATTTGGAAATCTCAAAACGTTGCTTATCTTTGCACCCCTTACAGCGGGAAACGTTCTTTAGAAAAACCGGAAACATCCAGATTTCCGGTATCGAAATACCCCCTTTGGTGAGGTGGGTGAGTGGCTTAAACCAATAGTTTGCTAAACTGTCGTAC
>DDEO01000044.1:0-23867 GCA_002336725.1 Bacteroidetes bacterium UBA1952
CTTGTTGCAGGGTGTATTCTTTGCCGTTTACCGAGAGGGTCATAGCGCCGGAAATCTGCCCGAATTGCTGCGCCAGAATGCCGATTTCAGCCTGGAGGGCTACGTTTTCTTCGCGGTAAAGCGTCAGCGCGTTTTCGACGTTGCGCAGATAGGGGCCGTATTGGTTCGGGTCGAGATTTTTCCGGAAAGGCGAAGCCATCAGCTTTTGTTGCAGTTCAAAAAGAATGGGCTTCAGTTTGGGTTCTATCTCCAGCACAAAATAGGTGAAGGCTTCTTCGTAGGTCTTGTTGGCGGTGTCAGTCGTCATCCGGATTTGCCGCCAGGCTGCATCTTCGCCCACGATGGCATCCAGTTCGCTGAGCTTTGCCAGCCAGTCTTCGAGGGCTTCGGTGGAGTGGATTTCGGCATTTTGCAGTTGCCCGAAGTAAGGGAGCAGGCTCGCCCAGTCGGTAACGGTGAAATCGGCGGGCAGAAACTGCCGGGTGGTCTCGAAAGCGGCAGTCGAAAGGTTTGGATTCATTCTTGGTGAAAATCGGTTTTGTTGAGGGAAACAGTTTTAAGGGCAACAATGTTCCCGCTTTTTCTTCAAAAACGCGGCCAGTGTGGCCTTTCACAGCGTTTGGGCGGGCATTCAAACGCCTTTTTCCGGAAATAAAACGCATTAAATACGGATTGCAGTTATCTAATTAATGCTTTTTTATACACTATTTAAATGGCTTCAAATCAGTGCAAAAATGGCTTTGATAAAACATTAACCCCGTTACTCCGGCGCTGTGGACGATGCCCACGGCTGCATTTCGTATCTTTGCCCTGTTGTGAATTTAATGGGTTAGTAAGCGAACGCCGCCGGATTTTTTCCCGGCGGCGTTCTGCTTTTCAGGAGTCGGCGTGGCTGCGTTCATTCCGGGAGGGGGTTATTTTTGCGGCGCTGTGCGCATTTTTTATAGTCTGTTTTTTCTGGTGTTTCTCTTGTTTGCGCCGCGCCCTGCGTCGGCGCAGTGGAGGCTGCATTATGCCCATACCCTTTGGAGTCAGAAGCGGTATGACGCGGCCATTCAACTGCTGCAAAAAAAATTGCATGGCCGCGCTCAGGAGGCCTCTTTCTATTCCACGCTCGGCGGCTGGAACTTCTGGCAGGGGCGCTATGCCGCCGCCGCCGAGGTTTTTGAGGTGGGCGCTCAAAAGACGCAAAACGGAGACCGCAACTTTTCGCTTCCACTGGCCCGTGCGTATTTCCGCGCCGGTCAGTATTCGCAGGCAGCGCGGCAACTGCAAGGGCATCCGCCCCAGTCTGCCGAAGGCAAATGGCTCCTGAAAGCAGCGGTTTGGGCTGCCGCGCAACCCCGGGAAGCCGTTTTTCCGCAGTCGCTGGGCGTTCGTATCAACACGCAGTTTCCGGAAAGTTTCCCCCAACTGGCTATCGACGGACGGGTGCTCTATTACACCCGCCGCTCCAAAGGTATGGACGACGACCTGCTGCGCTCCCTGCCCGACAGTTGCGGAGGCTGGTTTACGGGTGTGGCCCTGCCGGTTCCGCTCAATTCTTCCCGGCAGGAACGGGCGCAGACGCTTTCGGCAGATGGCCATTATATCTTCTTCGGACGCGAAGAAATCCAGAGCGAAAATGGCTGGGAGGGCGGCGGCGGCGACCTGTATATGTCTTATACAACCACGCCGGGCGACACGGCCTGGTCGGTGCCACAGCCCTTTGGTGCCACAATAAACACACCGGCATACGAAGGAATGCCCACGCTGAGCGCCGATAACAAGACCCTGTTTTTCGTCTCCGACCGCCCCGGTGGCCGGGGTGGATTGGACATCTGGTATAGCCATTTTGAAAACGGACGCTGGCAACCGCCCGCCAATGCCGGCCCCGAAATCAACACGCCGCAGAATGAGGTCTCGCCTTTCCTCGCAGCCGATGGCAAAACGCTGTTTTTTGCCTCCGACGGACAGCCACAAAATTTTGGCGGTTATGACCTCTACCGCGCCACGATTAGCGGCAACCGACTGTATGAAGTGCGCAATCTGGGACTGCCCCTCAACTCGCCGCATAATGAAATCAGTCCGTTTGTAGGACTCCGGGGCGACACGCTCTATTTTGCCACCGACCGCGAAGGCCCTCCCGGAAATACAGACATCTGGGTAAGCGACTTGCCGCCGGCGCTGCGTCCGGCGGCCATGCGGGCAGTGGCGGGGCAGGTGGTCGATTCTCTCTCCGGCGAGGCGCTGCCCAATGCGTGGGTGCGCCTTTCGGAAGCCGCTACCGGGGTGGAAACGGGCGGTTTTCGTTCCAACCGGGGCGACGGCTCGTTTGTGGCTTTTCTGGAAATAAACCGGCCCTATGACTTAGAGGCGAAGCAGATTGGATATCAGCGCCGCACAAACCGGGTGTTGCTCCAACCGGAAGATACCACGCAGCCGTGGGCGCGGCTGGCGCTGCTGCCCCAAAACTATGTGGCACCCCGTTACGACAGCCTGCTGCTGCGCTTTTCTTTCCGGAAAAGCGAGGTCTTATTGAACGATACCCTGAAGGCGGCGCTGAATGCCCTGAACCCTGCCCTGCTGACGGCCCATGCCGAGATTTTGGTTTGGAGCTTTACCGACGACTCCGGCACGCCGATGATCAACGAGGAGATTTCCCAGCTTCGCGCCCGGCTGGTGGCAGATGTATTGATAAAACAGGGTTTCCCTGCCGAAAAAATAACCGCTCAGGGCTGGGGTGAACAATACCCGATGGCCCCCAACGAAAGCGAAGAAGAACGCTACCGAAACCGAAGAGTGGAGGTTATTTTGAGAAAATAGCGAGCGAAAGACAAGACCTTTGTGCCGCGCCCTGGGCGGATTTTATTAAGCGCAGCAAAATTTTCGCCTGCGGTTTTGATGAACAGGCCATCCGGATGGCCCTTGCAAGGACGTAATGCCTGCCGCCTATGGCGTTTTTGCCGTAAATTTCCCCTATGAAAAAAGCACTTCTGACCCTTTCTTTTCTGATTCCTGTTATGACGCACGCCCAGACCTTCGTTACCGAGAAAGACCCCCAATCTGCTGATGGGATTATCCTGAAAGGCCAATGTCATTATTCCGACCTGCTGGCGCAGCCCAGCTTCGCCTGGATGAAAACTGCCGAGCGTTATCGCACCGACGGACGCGCGATGGAAGTACTCAAACAAGAACTGCCCAACTATGAACTGGCGGTGTTTTTTGGTTCCTGGTGCGAGGATTCTCACCTGCAACTGCCGCGCCTTTACAAAGTGTTGCAGGAAGCGAAGATGCCCCCGGAAAAAGTAACGCTCTACGGCATGGACCGCGCCAAGAAAGGCCGCGATGCAGAAGATCGGATTTTCCGGATAGAACGCGTGCCAACAATTATCCTGATTCAAAAGCACAAGGAAATAGGCCGCATCGTGGAAACGCCGCAGAAAAGCATCGAGACCGACCTGGCAGAGATGATCGAGAACCGGAAGTAGTTCCTGCGGCCGGACTTGACAAGTCTTCGGGCAGCGCGTTGATAGACTTGTCAAGTCAACCGGCAAGCCGTACGCGGACTTGACAAGTCGGGGAAATTACATAATCTTCTTGCCGCGCATCGCCTCTTTGAGTGCCGCGTCCATCACGCGTTCGGCAAAGGGGCGTGTGATTTCATTGAGCTGCTCCGTCGCCGCCTGAATAGCGTTCTTATCGTTTCCGGAAATTGCGGTTTTGAGTGCCGCGATTTGGCCTTCGGTGATTGCTTTTTCTTCCGCCGAAAGCAGGGTTTTGTTTTTGCGTAAGAAACCCTCGGTTACGTCTGTCATCTGCTGCGCTTCGGTGCGGGCTTCTACCAGCGCGCGCATCTGCATATCTTCTTTGGCGTGGGTGAGCGAGGCCATCAGCATCGATTCTACTTCTTCGTCGGTGAGGCCGTATTGCGGTTTTACGTCAATGCTCTGGGCCACACCGCTGCGCAGTTCTTTGGCTGATACTTTCAGGATACCGTCGGCATCGAGCAGAAATGTTACTTCCACTTTGGCCAGTCCGGTGGGCATGGCCGGAATGCCCGTGAGGTTAAATTCCGCCAGCCTGCGGTTGTCCTGCACCAAATCTCTTTCGCCCTGAAAAACAGCGATGCGCATCCCGCCCTGTCCGTCTTTCTGGGTGGTGTATTGCCGTCCGGCGCGCGAGGGAATTTTGGAGTTGCGCGGGATGAGTACGTCCATCAGCCCGCCCATCGTTTCGATGCCCAGCGAGAGCGGCGTAACGTCGAGCAGCAGCATATCGGTGGTTTTTCCGGCCAGGATGTCGGCCTGCACCGCTGCACCGAGGGCCACCACTTCGTCGGGGTTCAGCTCGTCGAAGGGCTTTTTACCGAAGGTTTTTTCGACTTCGGCCTTCACGAGCGGCACGCGGGTAGAGCCGCCCACCAGCACCACGGCGCTGATTTCGGAAAGAGAAATTCCGGAATCGGCCAGTGCTGCGCGGCAGGAAGCGAGGGTTTTTTCGACCAGCGGCGCAATGGCGGCGTTGAATGCTTCGCGTGAAATGGTGATGGATTTTCCGGAAAAATCGCCCGTCCAGCTATCCGAAACGGAGAGTGTTTTTTTGGCTTCTTCGGCCAGCAGGCGCAGGCGGCCCCGGTCGGCTGCATTTCCGGAAATCAGGCCCGATTTTCCGGAAATCAGCTCCGTCAGTGCGCGGTCGAAGTCGTCGCCGCCGAGGTGGGTATCGCCGTGGGTGGCCAGCACTTCAAAAATGCCGCCAACGATGCGCAGGATGGAAATATCAAAAGTGCCGCCGCCGAGGTCATAGACGGCTACAATTTTCTCTGCTTCGCCGCTGTTGGTACCCATGCCGTAGGCGAGGGCTGCCGCCGTGGGTTCGTTTACGATGCGCAACACGTCGAGACCGGCAATCTTACCGGCATCGCGGGTGGCCTGGCGCTGGGCATCGTTGAAGTAGGCCGGAACGGTGATGACCGCCTTGGTAACCGGCGTTTTGAGCAGGTGTTCGGCGCGGGCTTTCAGCTCGGCGAGGATGAAGGCCGAAAGCTCGATGGGCGTGTAAAAGCGGTCGCCGATGCGCACCCGCACGAGGGCTTCGGTATCGTCGTCGAGGATTTGATAGGCCAGTGTGTCGGCTTCGCTGCGCACGTCGTTGTAGCTTTTGCCCATCAGGCGCTTCACGCTGTAGATGGTGCGCTCGGGCGCGGTGAGCAATCGCTCTCTGGCTTCGTTGCCCACGTGTACGCTACCGTCTTCGCCGAGGTTTACGATGCTGGGCACGAGGGTAAAACCGTCGGTTTCGCGCAGGGCAATGGGTTGGCGTGTGCCATCTTGTTCGCGCACGATGGCCACGAGCGAGTTGGTGGTGCCGAGGTCAATGCCCACAATCGCTTCCTCTTGCTGAAGAGAGCCGGTAGCAATATTAATCGCAACTTTTGCCATAGTGGCTGCAAAGGTAGGACGCGAAGCGGGCGGTGTGCATTCGGTTGGCGGGTCTGTCAGGTTTTGGTGGGAGGGGGATTTTATAAAGACTTGAAGTTTCCGGAAAATTGGGGCGTTCCCTCAAAAAAGCAAGGCGTTCCCTCAAACGCGGGATAATTATTGTTTTATAAAAATAGTTTTGTATTGAAGATGGAAGCATTTTTCTTTCGTTTCAAAATCGCCTCAATATGAAACAGAACATTTCTTTAATAACCCTTGCGCTGCTGTTGGCCTGCGGCTTTGCGCAGGCGCAAACCGGTATCGGCACCCTCGCCCCCGACTCGAGCGCGGCGCTGGATATTACGTCAGTGCGCCGGGGCTTTCTGCCACCCCGCATGACGGCCTTGCAGCGCAACGCCATCGCTTTGCCGGCACGGGGCCTTGTAGTATATGACACCGACAGCGCGGCGCTGATGCTCTTTAATGGTGTCGGGTGGACCCGGCTGCTGAGCACAGCGCAGGATAAACTTTGGGATAAGAATGGCAATCATCTTTTTAACACGACGGTCGGCAATGTTGGAGTGGGCCTGAGTGCGCCAACGGCGAAGCTGGAAGTAGCCCATACTTCTACCCCTGCTTCTGCGCAACTAACGCTCACCGAAACAACGGCTGCCAATTATGCGCGTTTGGTGCTGCGAAACATCAACCAACCGGATTTCTGGACGATAGCGGGCCAAAACACCGGAACCCCTGCCACCGATAAACTGAGTTTCTATCATTCTACCGGCGGCGAAGTCATTCAATTCAACGGAGCGGGCAATATCGGTATTGGAGCCAATGCTTTTCCGGGAAGTAAAATAACCATTGATGGCGGTGCTGCAACGGCGCTCACGGCTGCCGGCAATGGCAACTCGCTCCTGAATCCGGTCGTAAACATTGCCAACAACGGCAGCAGCGGCATTGCACTCAATGTAACAAGCGTCGGCAATACCGGAACGGCCATCAGCGCCGTTAGTAATGGTGCGTCCGGGAAAGCCCTGGAGGTGTCGGGCGTGGATAAAGCGATTATTGTAACAAGCGGAAAATCCGGTTTTGGCATCACCAGCCCGGCAGAAGTGGTAGATGTAAACGGCGGTGTCCGGATAGGCAATACAAGCACTACAAATGCCGGAACCCTGCGCTATAACGGCACCGACTTTCAGGGATATACGGGCGGACAATGGGTAACACTTTCCGGAAATCCCGTCTCTTCGCAATGGATACAAAACGGCAATAACCTTACCAATGCCAATACCGGCAATATCGGCATCGGAGCCAATCCCGCAGCAAACGCTAAGCTGGATGTTAGTTCTTCGCTTGCCAACACCCTCAACGCAGTCAATACCAATGCTTCGGGCGCGGCAGTGCAGGCCACCAATGCAACGGGTGCTGCCGGTATCTTCAACACCACTTCAGGCACGGGCGTGATGATAAACACCACCAGTCCGGCGGCAAAAGCACTGGTGATTTCTTCCGGAAAATCCGGTTTTGGCATCCTGAACCCAACGGAGCAGGTGGATGTAAATGGCGCAGTGAGGATAGGATCTACAACAACAGCCAATAGCGGTACTATCCGGTTTAACGGAAACGATTTTGAAGGCTATAACGGCACAGGCTGGCGGTCGTTTACCGATACCGGCGCGTCTTTCTGGACCCGCACAGGCACGAATGTCAGCAACAACAATAGTGGTAATGTAGGCATCGGCACGACCACGCCGCAGCAGGCGCTGCACGTGAAGGGAAGAGTACGCATTGACACCCTGGCAAACGGCGCGGCCACAGACAGCGTGCTGACCGTGGATGCAAACGGCGTGTTGCGCAGGCGCAATGCAGCGGCATTTTCCGGAAATAACGGCTGGGGACTGAACGGCAACACCGGCACCGACAGCAGCAATTTTATCGGCACCATCGATAATCAGGCCTTGCGCTTTAAAGTAAACAATCAGAGCGCAGGAATCATCGACAGCCTCGAATCCAACACGGCTTTGGGCTATAAATCCTTCCATGAAAATGCAGGCGGATTTAATAATACCGCACTGGGATACAAGGCACTCCTGTCAAACACAACAGGCATACAGAATACGGCTCTTGGCCTTATGACACTGGCAGGTAACACACAAGGAGGCTGGAACACGGCAGTGGGCATGAATGCGCTTGTTAATAATCGGGTGGGCGAACGCAATACGGCTGTGGGCTTCTTTAGTATGCTTACGAATACTTCCGGGTCTATGAATACCGTACTGGGACATTATGCGGATGTTGGCGACTCGGCGCTAACCAACGCTACGGCTATCGGCAATCGCGCTTTGGTGGGCGCAAGCAACAGCCTTGTGCTGGGCTCTATTGCCGGTGTGAATTATGCCGCCGAAAATACCAAAGTAGGCATCGGCACGACCACGCCGCAGCAGGCGCTGCACGTGAAGGGAAGAGTACGCATTGATACCCTGGCAAACGGCGCGGCCACAGACAGCGTGCTGACCGTGGATGCAAACGGCGTATTGCGCAGGCGCAATGCAGCGGCATTTTCCGGAAATAACGGCTGGGGACTGAACGGCAACACCGGCACCGACAGCAGCAATTTTATCGGCACCATTGATAGCCTGCCGCTTCGCTTTCGGGTAAAAAACAGAAGTGCAGGCATCATTGACTATGCTGATTTCAATACCGCACTGGGTCTCTATGCCCTAAGAAGTTATCAGCCCAATACCAACAGCTTCGGCAACAGTGCCTTTGGCTCTGAGGCGCTTTATGCCAACACCACCGGCACTTATAATACGGCAAGCGGTTTTCAGGCGCTCGCCTCCAATACCACCGGCGGAAATAACACGGCGCTGGGTTCGCAGGCGCTGCTTTTGAACACAACCGGAGGCAATAATGTGAGCGCCGGCACGATGGCGATATCCCGAAATACGACCGGTAGCCGCAACACCGCCACCGGCGATTTCTCGCTGCTTAAAAACACAACCGGAAACGACAATACAGCCCTCGGCCGGGGCGCACTGGCAAAGAATAAAACCGGTGATAAAAACACCGCTATCGGTATGAACGCCGACCTGGGCGACTCCACGCTTTCCAATGCAACGGCTATTGGCGCACTGGCACGGGTGGACGCAAGCAACAGCCTTGTGCTGGGCTCTATTGCCGGTGTGAATTATGCCGCCGAAAATACTAAAGTAGGCATCGGCACGACCATGCCGCAGCAGGCGCTGCACGTGAAGGGAAGAGTACGCATTGACACCCTGGCAAACGGAGCGGCCACAGACAGCGTACTGACCGTGGATGCAAACGGCGTATTGCGCAGGCGCAATGCAGCGGCATTTTCCGGAAATAACGGCCCCTGGACGGTGAATGGAAATCAGATTTACAACAGCAATTCCGGAAATACCGGCATCGCAACCAATACGCCCGTCGCCGCCTTGAATGTCGGCTTAAACAAAACCGTGTTATTTGGTGACGACACCCTGAACACAGGCGTAAAAATGATGTGGCTTCCGGCTAAAAAGGCTTTTCGGGTTGGCGAAATCTCTGCCGGATACGACAACTGGAATCCCTATAAGATAGGCGACTACTCTTTTGCCTCGGGCAACAATTCGCTGGCATCCGGTACATACTCGGCGGCCACCGGCTCGGCACAGGCCACCGCAAGCTACGCCACCGGCCTGGGTGCGGCTCTGGCTTCGGGTATGTATGCAACGGCTGTGGGCAGCAGCACCGCTTCGGCCACCTACACCACCGCCGGCGGTGCGGCTACCGCATCGGCCATAGGGGCCACGGCATTTGGCGAACAGACACAGGCCACCGGCGCAGAAGCGATGGCAGCCGGTTATTACAGCGTGGCCTCTGGTCAGTTTGCCACAGCTATTGGCGGCAGAAACTACGCAGAAGGATTTGCAAGCACTGCCTTGGGCGTGGGCAACAGAGCCAAAGCCTATGGCGGCGTAGTGGTTGGCGCTTTCAACGACACCAGTGACATGGTGAGCAACCCCAATGCTTATACCATGACCGAACGCGTGTTTCAGGTAGCCAATGGCTATAAACAGGGCCTCTTCACGCCCGCCGTCCAGAGCAATGCACTCACCATTCTGCGAAACGGAAATACCGGTATCGGCGTGCTGAACCCCACCGCCAAACTGGACGTGGCGGGCAACCTGAAAATAACCGACGGCACACAGGGAGTCGGCAAGGTGCTGACCTCGGATGCCAACGGCAACGCGAGTTGGCAAACGCCCGCAGGCGGCAGTAGCGGCTGGGGACTCAACGGCAACAGCGGAACCAGCAACATGAATTTCCTGGGGACGACAAGCGCCGTGGACCTTACTTTCAAGACCAATAACGAAACCGGCCTCGTGCTGCAATCCAACGGAACGCTGGTGGCTACCGGCAGCACCGTAAACGGCGGAGCGCCCAACCTGGGCGCGGGCAGCCGCATGATGTGGATTCCGGCACTGGGTGCCTTCCGGGCCGGAACCGTTACCGGAAACCACTGGAACGCCATCAACGTGGGCTATTACAGCACGGCTATGGGATACAATGCGCAGGCACCCGGATATGGCGGCGTAGCACTCGGCTCCGACGTAGCCGCCGGTGGTCAATACAGCATCGCTCTGGGAAAAGATGCGACTACCGGCGCGGCCAACACCGTTGCAATCGGCCATCTTGTGAATGCCAATCAGCCGGGCGCAGTAATCATCGGCGATCAGGAATACAGCAATACCCTGTCGGCCTCTGCCATGAATCAGATGAGTATGCGCTTTAAAGGCGGATACAGACTGTTTACTTCTTCGTCCACCACCGGCGGAATGGCTCTGTATGCCGAATATGCACCCGGCGGCAGTAGCTGGAGTTTCGTCTCGGATAAAAGAAAGAAAGAAAATTTTGACCCGGTGAACGCCGAATCCATTCTCCAAAAAGCAGCCGCGCTGCCGGTTTCTACCTGGAATTACATCGGCTACAACGACGGCAAAAGCAGGCACTATGGCCCTATGGCGCAGGATTTCTTTAAAGCCTTTGGCCGGGATAAACACGGCGCTATCGGAAACGACACCACCATCTCCTCCGCCGATTTTGATGCCATCAACCTCATCGCCATTCAGGCACTGGAAAAAAGAACTCAAGACCTTCAGGATGAAATCAATCGCCTGAAAGCAGAAAACAGTGCGCTCAAAACCTACAACACATCGCTGAAGGATGCCCATGTCGCCCTGAAAGCCGACAACAGCGCCCTGCAACTGAAGGGCGCAGATATGGAGAAGCGACTTTCCAAAATCGAAAGACTGCTGGACGGAAATCATGCGCTGGCGCAGGAGTAAGCCGTTTTATCGTTCTCTTTTCTTAAAAAAAATCCCCCCATGAAACCCGCTGCAATTCCCCTTGCGCTGGCATTGCTGGCAGCGCCGCTTGCCGGAAATGCACAATTTTGCGTAGCCTCCGGCACCACATTTTATGCGCTTCCCGGCACGCCCCTGTGCTTCGATAGCCTGACACTCCTGCCGACGGCTCCGCTCGCCCTGAGCGGCGTTGCGCTCGCCGCCTCCTACACGCCCATTGCGGGAAACGGCGGCAGCAGTGTACGCAGGGTTTACGACTTCGGCAGCGCGGTGCTTTTTTCCGGGCAGGCAGGCTTCTATGTGGCCGCCGGCGAACGCAACGGCAATCAGCTTCCGGCCCTCCAAATTGCCTACGATGCCGGTGCAGGATTTACGACCACGACCAGCAGCGCCATAAATATTGCGGCGGATTATGTAGCCTATAACTTCAACACACCGACCCGTTTCCGGAAAATCACAGCCGTGAACGCAGGCGTTGTGCTGTCGGTTTCGGCAACCGAGGACCCCATACTGCAACTATCTCTTTATCCCAATCCGGTTGCCGACATACTCTATGCCGAGCTTTCGGGGGAGGTTCCGCCTGGTGCGTCGCTTACCGTGCTGGATGTCAATGGCCGAACTATCCTTAAAACACCGATTTATCAGTCCTCAATCAGCCTGAATCTTGCCGCCCTTCCGGCAGGGATGTATTTTGTTCGCTATGCCGACCGCGTTCATAGCCGCAGCACTTCCATCAGCAAGCGGTGAGGCCAAACGACTCTGGCGTTGGTATTATTTATGGGACTTGCACCGTATAGAATGGGTGCCCTTTGTTTTTAAGAAAAAAACCTGATTTTCTCTTCCGGCCTATAACTCCTTCAGCGTTTTTAGAAAATCTGTTTTGCGACGAGTAGAAACCTCTATTCGCGTGCCATCCGACATTAAAATCACACATTCTGCTCCCTTCTCCAGTTTTACGATAGCATTCAGGTTTACGAGGTGTGATTTATGAACCCGGAAAAAGCCATACGCCCGCAGGGATTCCTCATACGCTCCGAGGGTTTTGGTAACGACCACTTTCTCGCCGTTGGTCAGGTAGAAAATGCTGTAATTATTAACTCCTTCGATGTGGATAATCTGGCTGACAGGCGCGAAATACATTTCCCTTGCGCCAGGCAGCACTATCCGATCCGGCGGCGGCTGAATCCGGGTTTCAGAAGATTTTTCCGATTTGCGGGCGACCTGCTGCACGGTTTTTTTGCGATCGCAAACCTTGTTTACAGCCTCGCGCAGCTCGTCGATGTCCACCGGTTTCAGCAGATAATCCAGAGCATTGGCTTTAAATGCCTGGATGGCATAATGGCTGTATGCCGTTACCATTATCACCTCAAAGCGGCGGTGTGCCAGCGCCTTCAGAAAGCCAAATCCGTTCAGTTCCGGCATTTCTACGTCCAGAAAAAGAATATCGCACTCCTTTTCAGCAATGCTGCGCAAGATCAGCAGCGGGTCGGTGGCTGTTTCCACGACAAGCACTTCCGGGCAGGCCATTTCCAGCTTTAGCCGAAGCGCATTGATGCTTTCCGGCTCGTCATCCAGTATAATCGCTTTCAGCTTTATCATTGCTTCGCAACGGAATCAGGATTTGTACGTGTGTGCCTTGCTCCGGGGCTTGCCTATCCGTAAAACAAATATAGTCTTCGCTCCTCGGATGACCGTGTAGCAAGGCCAGCCTTTGCAGGGTGATTTCCATGCTTAGGGATTGATGCGTTGACGGCTGCGCCTGCCGGAGTTCCTGCGCCCTTTTGCGGCCCATGCCGTTGTCTTCTATTTCAATCCGGATGTATCCTGCTTGTTTTGCAGCCCTTATGCCGATACAGCCCTTGCCCGGTGCCATTCCTTTCATGCCATGCAGCACGGCGTTTTCTACAAAAGGTTGCAACAGCATCGGCGGTATCAGGTAGTGCAGCACGTCGTCGTCGGCGGCTATCTGAAACTGAAACAGCCCGGTTTTGCGCGTCTGTTCTATCTCCAGATAGATGCGCAGGGTTTCCAGTTCCTGTTTCAGGTGGATATAATTCTGAGACGTATGCTCCAGCACGCTTCGGGACAGTTTGGAGAAGCGTTGAATGAGTTGCGAGGCATCGTGCTGTTTGTTTTGCAGCACAAAAGCGTCCATTGTGTTGAGGCAGTTAAAGATGAAATGTGGATTCATCTGCGCCCGCAGGGCTTTGCTCTCGGCCAGTTGTGCCTGCTGCCGGGCGATGAGTTGTTTTTTGCGGTTGATGGCGCTGCGAAAGTAGAAAAACCCTGCAATGACTGCTATCAGCAGCGCCGTTGCCAGCAGCAGATACATACGCCCGCGATACTGCGCTGTGGTGCGCTGTTCTTCTGTCAGTTGCAGTTGATGCCGAAGGCTGTCCTGCGATGCCCGCCGGTCAAATTCATACCGGATGGCAATGCGTTGGTTTTCAAAGTTTTTAGACTGTTGAAAAAGGCTGTCAGCGGCTTCCTGCATCTGCTCCAGGCTTTGGAGTGCGGCGGCGGTATTGCCGCTCTTTTTATAAAATTCATATCGAACCTTATAGAGGCTCTTGCGGTAGGCAAAATCATTTATTTCGGCCTCACAGGGCTTACAGGCGTTCAGAAAATCCTTTGCCTCACGGATATCCCCCTGCTGTAGGCATACATTCGCCAGTCCTGTCAATGCCAGGCAATAGCTAAAGAAAGCGGTTTCCCGATGGTTTTTCAAATACGCAAAAGCCGTTTGCAGATACTGCCGTGCGCTGTCATAAC
This sequence comes from Bacteroidetes bacterium UBA1952, assembly GCA_002336725.1. Classification (GTDB taxonomy): domain Bacteria; phylum Bacteroidota; class Bacteroidia; order Chitinophagales; family Chitinophagaceae; genus UBA1952. The sequence continues at coordinate 13,541 of DDEO01000044.1, forward strand.
GGCCTTGTTCGGCAAACAGATTTCCCAGGTCGTGTGCGGTTGTCGCCCTGTTCAGGCTGTCTTGCAGGAGTATATATTTCTCTTCGGAGAGCCGGAAATAAACGACAGCCAGGCTGTCTTTCTTTTGATAATAGTATGCGTTGCCCAGGTTATGATACACTTTTGCCAGCCCGGCGGTGTCTTTTAGCTGCTGTTTGATGTGCAAAGATTTCCGGGCATAAGCCAGCGTGTTTTCCCAGTCTTCCAGCGTTTCATAGGCCAGCCCGATATTGGTGTATATCTTCCCGGCGAGGGGCAAATCCGGAATGTCTTCGGCTATCTGGAGCGCGTGAAATAAATCCCGCAACGACTGTGCATAGTCGTTGAAATATTGCCGGCAGATGCCCATTTGATTGTAGCATTTGGCCACTGCCGTTTTTTTGCCCAACGACTCAAAAACAGAAACGGCCTGCATACAGTTTTGAATGGCTTCCGGATAGTTGGCCTCCTGAAAAAACAGAAAAGACTCCGCAAACAGCGCCTGTGCGCGATAAAGTTTTAGCGCCTCACCCGTTGCCTGTTTCTGGGCTTCGCCAAAGCGGCGATGGGCCTCGGCAGGTGCCGTTTCGGCAATGCTGTCGGCCTGTTCAATAAGCCTTTTCAGGGCCAGCGAATCGGTAATGGCCCGCGCTGCATTTTGCTGTAAACACAAGCAGAAAAACAGCAGCAGAAAGCGTATGGAGCCGGAGAGGGAAGATGTCATTTGACTGCCGGTTATAGAAGCAGCACAAGGTACTTATTAGGATGCCCATAATTTCTAAAATGAAATCATACCAAAAAAACGGCAGCGAGCCGGCAGGTATAACGTCGTTCCGGAAAGGGCAGCCGGTCAGGTTTCCGGAAAATCCCACCCTGCCTCCACAGCCTTTTTGAGGCGCAGCACCAGCTCGAAGGTGGCCGGGCATTTATCCACATTGCCGATAAAGGTGTCGCTCCATTCGTCAAAAGGTTTTTTGTTGTGGTGCGGAAAACCGGCGCAGTCGGCAGGGCGGATTTCATAAATACCGCAGCGGTCATCGGGGCGCAGAAACGAGCAGGGTGTTTCGCGGTTCACCCAGTCGCCGTTCTCTTCGTTCTGCGTCAGCCATTTGGTCTTAAAATCCGGAACCGACATCCGGAAGTGCCGGGCGATGCGCCGCAGGTCGTCTGCCCTGTAAGTGGGTGTCATGGCTTTGCAGCAATGGGCGCAGGTGGTGCAGTCAATGGCCTGCCACACGGCCGCGTCGGTCTCGTCCACGAGGGATTGAAAATCCTCGGGCACAACCTCGCCGAGCTTTTGCAGAAAAGCCCGCAACCGGCGGCGGTGGTGCAAGGCACGGCGATGAAAACGTTCCAGATCCATAATAATTATTTCCCCGGCTCCGCAATACTCTTCTGAGCCGTGTAAAAGACAGATGACCGCTTGCCGCCCCGCCGGCTGTGGACAGGGGCTGCGCTTCCCGGCAGTGGCAAAGATGGCACAGGAAGGGTGTTATTCGGGCGGCAGGCCAAACCCATCTTGGGAGGCCGGATGGCAGGTTAGCTGCGAAGTTTCCGCCTCGCGCCGCCTTTTCTCTGTTTTGATATTTATATTTGTCGGGATAAATATCACCCCTCTTTTCTGAAAGGCTTTTTCGTGGATTTTATACGGATTTTTCCGGTGCGTAGCCTGCAACGGCGGGTCGCAGTGTTGTTATTATTGCTGTTCGCAAATGCCGGTGTGCTGCGGGCACAAAACAGCACGCCCCCCGATAGCCTTGCCCGTCTTCGGGCCGACTCGCTGCTGGCCGATTCCCTGACGCGCCATGTGGACAGCCTCTCGAAGGCCGGTGCGCTGCCCCAAATCCGCCTCTCCGACACGCCGGAAAAGGCCGTTATTTCCGGAAATACCTGGAAAATTACCGGTCATGTTTTTGATAAAAATACCCGCGAAACCCTGCCCTTCGCCCATGTACGCGTGCCGCGTAGCAACATTGGCGAACCCACCGACCTCGACGGCAATTTCAGCATTACCATCCAAAATCCACCGGTAGATTCTCTCGTCATCACGGCAATGGGCTACCGCCCCTGGAAGATGCGCCTGGACCCAAAACGCCTTCGGCAGGAATTGAATATAGAGCTGGAACGCGCCGAAAACGAGCTGAAGGAAGTGGTGATAAAACCCGGCCTCGACCCGGCCATCAAGCTGATGCGCAAGGTGATTGCCGCCAAACCCCGAAACGACCCCGACCGCCTCGATGCCTACCGATGCGAACTTTATAACAAGCTGGAAGTGGACATTCAGCGCCTCTCCCGCGCACAGTTTGAGAAGCTGCCGGGCATGAAGGCTTTTGGATTTATCTATGACAACTATGACAGCACGAGCGACGACATTCCCTTCCTGCCCTTTTTCCTCACCGAATCGCTCGCCGATTATTATTACCGCGAAAACCCCTCGGGCCGACGCGAAGTGGTGAAGGCCACGCTGGTGAAGGGCATCAAAAACGAAACCATCACCGAGTTTCTGGGCGGGATGTATGTAAAACTCAACACCTACAAAAACCGCATTCCGGTATTCGATAAAAATTTCGTCTCGCCCATCTCCGACAATGGCGAGCTGTATTACAAATACAAAATCCGCGATACGCAGACTGTCTTTGGACACACCATCTACCGGCTGCAATATGCGCCGCGCAGGCCGGGCGAAAACTGTTTCTACGGCGATTTCTGGGTGGTGGATTCTTCCTTTGCCGTGCAGCGCATAAGCCTCGAACTGCCCAAAGAAGCCAATATCAACTGGGTGAGCCGCATGAGTCTGTTTCAGGAGTTTACCCCGCTGGGCGACTCGCTCTGGGCTGTTTCCAAAGACAAATTTGTGGTGGATTTCAACCTGCCCTACGCCAGCAAAAAACTCCCCGGTTTTATTGCCCGCAAAACGGCCATCTACAACAAATACGACACCAGCCGCGCTGCCGCCGATGCGGGGCTGGAAAACCCCGCCTACCACCGCGACGTGGTGATAGCCGACACGGCGCGGCAGACGAGCGACGCGCAATGGGAGCAACTGCGCCCCGAAGCACTGAGCAAAAACGAACGCGCCATCTATCACACCGCCGACACGCTGCAAACCCTGCCGGTATTCGTCCGGGCTAAAAACTGGATTCGATTCATCGCCACAGGGCGTAAGGAAGTCGGGATGTTCGACATCGGGCCGGTCTGGAATTTCTACAGCCACAACCCCATCGAAGGACATCGGTTTCGATTTGGCGGCAGCACCAACGAGAAGCTCTTCCGGGATGTGCAATTAGAAGGCTATCTCGCTTATGGCACCCGCGACCGGCGGCTGAAGGGAAGCGCATCCGTCTTCTGGCTACCCGACCGCGATCCGCGCAATGCTTTTTTGCTGACGTATTATTCCGACCTCGACCGGGCCACGAACTACTACGATCAGGCACCACGCAACAACGATAATATCTTTACCAATGTGCTGCGCAAACGGGGCCTTGCCTGGCGAACGGCTTTTGTGCAGGAATACCGGGCCGAGTGGCAGAAGGAATATTACAGCGGCTTTAGCCACAAGGTCATTGCCCTGCGCCGCGATTTTGACCCGTATGCACCGCTGCCGGATGTTTTTCAAAACAAGGACGGACAAACCGCTCCGACGCTTGTCAGCACGGAAGCCGGCGTGTCGGTGCGGCTGGCCTGGAAGGAAAAATTTATTAGCGGCAAATTCCGCCGCGTAAGTCTGGGCAGCAAATATCCAATTGTAGAAGCGCGCTACAGCCATGGTTTTAAAGGGCTGCTGGGCGGCGCTTACGACTACAACAAGGTTTCGCTGGCCGTTACCGACAAGGTGCGGCTCGGGGCGCTGGGCAAAGGGCGCTATGTGCTTTTTGCCGGAAAAATATTCGGCACACTACCCTATCCGCTCCTGGAAGTGCATCCCGGAAATGACTTCTATTCCTACAACCCACGGGCTTTCAACATGATGAACCGCTATGAGTTTATCTCGGATGAATACGCCGGTTTTATGTGGGAACACAATATCGGCGGCGGCATTTTCAACTACATTCCGGTTTTGAAGAAAGCAAAGCTGCGGCAGTTTTGGACGGCCAAAGGCGTAATGGGCCAACTCTCTGCCGAGAATCAGGCGCTCAACCTTCATCAGGGCTTTCCTTTTCGCACGCTGGAGCGCAAACCTTATGTAGAAATCGGCACGGGCGTAGAAAATATCTTTCAGCTTTTCCGGGTGGATTTCATCTGGCGGGTGATGCCTGCGCCCCTGCCCCACGAGCATCCCAACCGCTACTTCGGTGTCTTCGGGTCGCTGAAGCTGGAGTTTTAATGCCGGAAGGCAGGTTTGACGGAAGGCAGGTTTTTTCCCGAAAAAAAACTCCGGAGCATCCCCGTTCCGGTTCTTTTTACCGGTGTTTCGTGCTGTGGTTGTGAGAAAAAGCCCCCGTGCAGTTCTGGTTGCAGGCACGCGTTTTACTTTGCATCGTGCACGTCCGCATTTTCCGGCCTATGAAGTCTGCTCCTGTTGTTTCTGCCCCAAACCCTGCCCCGCCGCCGTCGGGTCTCTCTCCTTTCCTCACCTATTTCATGGCCACGGCCTGCGCGGTGGTTGTGGCTAATCTCTACTATTGCCAGCCCCTGCTCGGTCGTTTTTCGGCCTATTTTGGCGTGAGCGAAACGGCAGCATCGTGGGTGAATATCTATTCGCAGTTGGGCTATGGACTGGGGCTTTTTCTGGTCGTTCCGCTGGGCGACCGGATGGTGCGCCGCAATCTTTTGGTATGGATGATTCTGGCGGCGGCGCTCACCCTGGCCGGTGCGGCGCTTTCGCCCAACATTCAGACGCTGTATTTCTTTAGCCTGTGCATGGGCGCGGCCTCCACGGCCTGTCAGGTTTTTGTGCCGCTGGCGGCGCATCTGGCAACGGAGCAGGCACGCGGGCGGGTTATCGGCACGGTGATGGGCGGGCTGCTTTCCGGAATTTTGCTCTCGCGTACGCTCAGCGGCTTTGTGGCCGACCATCTGGGCTGGCGCAGTATGTATTGGATTGGCGCGGGGCTGATGGTGGTGATGAGCGGGCTGGTCTATCGTTTTATCCCTACCGAAAAGCCGGCTTTTCGGGGGAGCTATGGGGCGCTGATACAGTCGCTTTTTGGCCTGCTGCGAAGCGAGCAGGTGGCCCGGCAAAGCAGTTGGATTGGGGCGTGTCTGTTTGGCGCGATTTCGGTTTTCTGGAGTACGCTGGCCTTTTTTCTGGAAAAACCGCCCTTCTCGTATTCGCTTTCCACTATTGGTCTTTTTGGCATTGTGGGTATGGCGGGGGCCATTGTTTCGCCGCAGGCGGGCCGCCTCACCGACCGCAAGGGCTACAACCTGCCCACGCGCTGGGGACTGCTGTTGATGCTGCTGGGCTATCTGGTTTTATTCCCGAGCCAACACTCCATTTTGTTTCTGCTCGCCGGCATCATCCTCATTGATATTGGCCTGCAAATGGCGCATATTCCCAACCTGAGCCGGATGTCGTCATTGGCCCCGGAGGCGCGTACGCGTTTCAACACCATTTACATGACGAGTTTTTTCATCGGCGGAACGATAGGCTCGGTGGTGGGCAGCTATGCCTGGAACGGCTATGGCTGGACGGGCGTTTGCGTTACCGGGCTGACGTTTGTGGTGCTGGGTGCCATTCCGACGGTGGTGCGGCAGCGGCGCGGTTTATAGCTGGAACGAGCATCGGTGAGATGCATGAGGGGGATGGAAGGATAAAATCAGCCATAACCCAACCTACAGGGTAAAACCCTTAAATCAAGGGGTCTGACCCCTTAAATCAAGGGGTCAGACCTTTAAATCAAGGGGTCAGATCCTATTTTATACTAAAAAATATCACTTTGTGTGGCTGGAAGTCTGAATTTATATGAAAAATTCCGGCGAAAAACGATACGAAGGGGCCGCACATAACAGCCAAAACAACCCGAAACGGGCAGAACGAAAAACCCAAACCAAATAACTTGAGACCGTCGCCATACCAAACCCTGTTTCCGGAAAACGCAGGCCGCTAACACCGAACACCGAACGGCTCATCCCTAACTCCTGCGGCTTACTTTTGCACCCATGCAAGCCACCCAGCACGCCCCGTATCAAACTTTCGAAGCGACTGTTGAGCAAGCCGTAAAACTCGGCCTGCGCGAAGACGAATACGAACTGATTAAAAACATCCTCGGACGCACGCCCAACTTCAACGAAGTGGCCATGTACTCGGTGATGTGGAGCGAACACTGCTCCTATAAAAACTCCATCACCTGGCTCAAAACCCTGCCCCGCGATGGCGAACGCCTGCTCGTGAAAGCCGGGGAAGAAAACGCCGGCCTCGTGGACATCGGCGACGGCCTGGGCTGCGTGTTCAAGATTGAAAGCCATAACCACCCCTCGGCCATCGAGCCGTTTCAGGGCGCGGCCACGGGCGTGGGCGGCATCCACCGCGATATTTTTACGATGGGCGCACGGCCCATTGCGGCGCTCAACTCGCTGCGCTTTGGCAAGGTGGACAACCCCAAGACGCGCTGGCTGGTGAAGGGCGTGGTCAAAGGCATCAGCCACTACGGCAACTGCTTTGGCGTGCCTACCGTTGCGGGCGAAGCGTTTTTTGAAGATTGCTACCAAACCAACCCGCTCGTCAACGCCATGAGCGTGGGCGTGGTGAAGGCCGGCGACACGGTGAGCGCCACAAGCTATGGCGAAGGCAACCCGGTGTTTATCGTGGGCGCGGCTACCGGCAAAGACGGCATCGGCGGCGCTTCGTTTGCATCGGCGGATATTAATGAAAACTCTGCCGAACAACTTCCTGCGGTGCAGGTAGGCGACCCGTTTGAAGAAAAGAAGCTCTTGGAAGCCTGTCTGGAAGTCATTCAGACACGCACCCTGATTGGGATGCAGGACATGGGCGCGGCGGGCATTACCTGCTCCACCTCCGAGATGAGCGCCAAAGGCGAACACGGCATGATTATCCACCTCGACCGCGTGCCGACGCGGCAGGCCGATATGAAACCCTGGGAAATGCTGCTCTCAGAAAGCCAGGAGCGGATGCTGATTGTGGTGAAGAAAGGCGAAGAAGAAGCCATTCTGCGCATCTTCGACAAATGGGATATCCACTGCGTGCAGATTGGCGAAGTAACCAAAGAGCCGCGCCTTAAATACTATATGCATGGCACGCTGGTGGCCGATGTGCCCGCCGAAAGCTTGGTGCTGGGCGGCGGCGCACCGGTGTATCAGCGCGAATACACCGAGCCGAAGTATCTGGCCGAAGTGGCGAAGTTTGACGAAAGCAATATTCCCGTTCCGGGCGACCTGAAAGCCGTGGCCTACGACCTGATTCAACTGCCCAATATTGCCTCCAAACGCTGGATTTGGGAGCAATACGACAGCATGGTAGGCACGGGAAATACCAATACCAACGCGCCGTCGGACGCAGCAGTGGTGCGCATTCATGGCGCCAATAAAGGGCTGGCGATGTCGGTGGACTGCAATGGCCGCTATGTAGAAGCCAATCCGTTTCAGGGTGCGGCGATGGCGGTGGCCGAGGCGGCACGCAATATTTCCTGTTCGGGCGGCCTGCCGGTGGGCGTTACCAACTGCCTCAACTTCGGCAACCCTTATAATCCGGAAGTGTATTGGCAGTTTGTTCATGCCATCAAAGGCATGGGCGCGGCCTGCGAAGCGTTTGAAACGCCGGTAACGGGCGGCAATGTGAGCTTCTACAACCAAAGCGAAGACGGACCGGTATTCCCCACGCCCACGATTGGCATGGTGGGCATTCTGGACGATATGGCCGACAAGATGACGCTGGGTTTTAAAAATGCCGGCGACACGATTTACCTCCTGGGCCGCCATGCCGATGAAATGGGTTCTTCCGAATACCTGCATCATCTCTGTGGCGTGCGCTACAGTCCCGCGCCGCGATTTAATCTGGACGAAGAAGTGCTGTTGCAGAAAACCGTTCGCCGCCTGATTAGCGAAAAGCTCATCCAGAGCGCACACGACTGCTCGGAAGGCGGCCTCTTTGCCTGTATGCTCGAAAGTGCTATGGCCGGTAATCTGGGCTTTGATCTGGATTTGCCCAAAAATTTCCGGAAAGATGCTTTGCTTTTCGGCGAGAGCGCGGGCCGCGTGGTGGTGAGTGTCAAAACCGCGCTTGTGCCGGTGTTTGAAGCCGAAGTGGGCAATCAGCCGTTTGTGAAACTGGGTTGCGTGAAGGCTACCCGCGAACTCTGCGTAGATCACGAAAGCTGGGGCTATCTGCCCGACTGGAAAAAGGCCTACGACGAGGCGCTGGAAAAACTGCTGGCGGGATAAGAAAAAAGCGTTTTTTAAAAAAGCCGGGTAAGATGCAAAATATCTTTCCCGGCTTTATTTTGAAGTACGGTTTCCCCCCCCGGAAATCAGCATGGATTATGAAGCATCAAACCCTCATAGAATCAGACGGCAAGACGGTGTTTATCACCGCCGGCAGCGATGCGCGCACAAGCGGGCGCTGGCTGTGGCCGGTGCTGTCGATGCTGCTGCTGCTGGCGCTTTTCGCCTTCATCTTCTGGCAAATCCTCACCGAACTGCGAATGGGGCTTGTGCTTTGGTTTTTGTTTTTCCGCTTTGGCGGCTACCCCGCGCTGCGGCGTATGAGCCGCAAACTGGTGTTCGAAGAAGTAGAACTCAACACCGCTTCCATCATCAGCCGGCGCAGCTATGGCTTTATCCGGGGTAAAAAGCGCGAACAGGCATATAACAACAGCGGCCTGGCCACCGGCGGCGATGCACTCAACAAGGCCGGCACGCAGCTACAGGTTTCGTGGTTTAGCGAAGACCCACACACCCGGAAAACACAACTGCTCTACCGCCACTTCTTCCCAATGGCCGCCGACGACTACGAAAAAGCAAAAGAATACGTCCAGGAACTCTTCGACCTCGAAGACGAAGGCGATCATTTTGAGTTGTTGTTCTCGGCCAATTAAATCCACACTTTGCATATCATGCGCCCGTTTCAGTTGCTCATTCCGGCATTCTTATTTCTGGGTGGCTGCCTGCCCGCCCGCTATGTGGTTTATAACTACGCCGACATCACGGATTACCGGAAATTTCCGGAAAGAAAACTCACCCCCGACGCACAGCCTTTTAAGTTTACGCCTGCCGCAAAACCCTTGCAGCCCAGAGAATTTGCGATTGATGGAAAGGAATACGACTTTGAACGGTATCTCCAAAAGAACAAAACGGTTGCCTTTCTGATTATCCGCAACGATACGCTGCTGTATGAGAAATACTTCTCCGGCTACCGGGCCGATTCGCGCGTGGCTTCTTTCTCCATGGCCAAATCCTTTACCTCGCTGCTCATTGGCGCGGCTATCGAAGACGGGCTGATCCGGAGCGTAGATGATCCGGTAACGGATTATCTTCCGGAAATGGCGAAAGCCGGTTTTGAAAAAGTAACCCTTCGCCACCTGCTGCAAATGACTTCGGGGCTGAAGTTCAACGAAAGCTATTACAGTCCTGCCGCCGATGCTGCTGCCTTCTACTATGGCCGCCACCTGCGCCAACGCACACAGGCGCTGCGGCTTTCCGGAAAACCGGGTACGGCCTTCGACTATACAAGCGGCTCTACACAGCTGCTGGGGGCGATTCTGGACCGCGTTTTAAAGGGCAAAACCATTACGCAGTATTTCCAGGAAAAAATCTGGTCGCCGCTGCGTATGCAATATCCCGCCGGCTGGAGCATCGATCAGGAGAAAGACGGTATCGAGAAAACGTTTTGCTGCGTGAATGCCACGGCCCTTGATTTTGCCAAAGTAGGCAAGCTGATGAATGAAAAAGGCCGCTTCAACGGTGCGCCTGTGATTCCGGAAAGCTGGATTCAGGAATCTACCACGCCCGATACTACGGATGGCGGTGTGCGGTTTTATAAATATCAATGGTGGCTGGCCCCGCACGCCGCTTATGCCAATGGCTATCTGGGCCAGTTGCTCTACTCTTTTCCGGAAAAAAACCTCCTCATCCTGCGGCTTGGCAAGGCCGAAGGCAAAGCGCCGTGGGAACGGATTATCCAAAGCCTGGCAGCATCGTTATGAGGAATCAGCGGGTCGGGGAAACCGTTGCGTAAGAGCTTTTTTCCGGAACTTAAAGTGCTTAGAAGGGGTGTATGACCCATTGCACAGACGGAGCATCAGCCGCTTACCGGGCTGAGATAGCAGCGGCTTTTTCTCTGCGCCGCTGCGTCTCTGCGAGATTTTGCCGTTAGCTATTTCAAATCGCTAAGTAGGTTGTCAGAATTAGTTTA
>DDEO01000044.1:23874-38958 GCA_002336725.1 Bacteroidetes bacterium UBA1952
AACTAATTTCAGGGAGCTACTTATAATTCCACGATTTAGCAGGGCAGCAGCTTGTGGACTTCTCTTCTTTCTACCTTTTTTGCGAAAAAAAGGGAGCCAAAAAGCCAGTTGCCCGTTAGTGTCCCGGCGGGCGACGCAACACCAATGGAACGGGATCTATTCTGCTCTCCAAGCTCCAATTCCCTGACCTCATAGCTTATCAAACAACGCTTTAACTCAAACAGATTCTTCGCAGGACGCGATTTTCCGCTCCAGCCGCACCTGCGAATAGCGCACCGGTGCGCCGAAGGGCAGGGTGTATTTCCGGATGACGACCGCGCCTTTCAGCGCCCTGGGGTAGCGTGTCGCCAGCGTGTCGAGCATATAGCGGCAGCAATCTTCCAGCGTATCGTAGCCCTGTTGGAAAGCAGCGGCGGCCACTTCCTGAAAATCGCCGTAGTTCATAAACGGCGCGTCTTCCGGGGCCGAGAGGTCAATGTCCACCTCAAAGCGGTTGGGAATTATTTTTTCTTCCGGAAAAACGCCGGTCAGCGCGTCGATGAGAATACCGTGCAGGGAAATGGTGAACATAGCTGCGTAAAATTCCGGAAATTTTTTCGTTGCGGCGAAGGGCCGGGCCTGCGATATGCAGGCGGCAGCCCACCGAAGTAATTGGATACAGTTCGTTTGGACAATCACCCTACAAAATGCGGGTCCTTGCGAGGCGGCCATCTCGTACGTTGTGCCGATGGGCCGCTGAAGCAACCTGCACAAAACGCTGTGGACCGTGCAGGTTGCTTCGGGGCCGAATCCTTTTCCGTAGAGGCGGCCCCTCGCAATGACCCGCATTTCGTAGAGAAAACTTTATGGAAAAATCGATCTAATCCTGAAAATCTGCCTATTGCCTGAGGAAATTATCTGACGAAGCCAAACAAGTTTTATTTTTAATGAAAAATTCAGATGTCTTACACCAGGAAACCGGGTTGCGTCTATATGATGACGACCGCATCTAATACTGCACTCTACACAGGGGTAACATCCAATCTAAGGGCGCGCGTATGGCAGCATCAACATCCATCCGGACAGCAGGCCTTCACTGCTCGTTATCATTGCACCAAATTGGTTTATTATCGTTGGTTTGAAGATATTGTAGAAGCCATTGCGGAAGAGAAGCGCATCAAGGGCGGGAGCCGACCGGCTAAAGAAGCGCTGGTGGCAAGCCAAAATCCACTCTGGCTTGACCGTACGCACGAAACGGAAGATATGTAAATCCCCACAACACCATACAACAATCCGGATCATTGCGAGGCGGCCCCGCGTACGCTTTGCTGGTGGGTCGCTGAAGCAACCTGAACAAAACGCTGTGGACCGTGCAGGTTGCTTCGGGGCCGAATCCTCTTTCGTAGAGGCGGCCCCTCCCAATGACCCACCTTTTTACACCCTAAACTCATTACGCAAGCCCGTTTATCCTTCGCCATTCCGGAAACATCTGCGGGAAAATAGCAGGCGCCGACAGCGAAATAAAACGGCAGCCTGCCCCGTTACTGTCATAAATTTGTCAGCCTGTATCTTCCCTATGCGCCCGGTATGCCTTCTCGCACTGCTGCTTTTTCTGTTTCCCGCGCTGTTGTCGGCTCAGACGACGGTTACCGTTTCCGGAAAAATCAGCGATACCGCCCTACACAGCCCGCTGCAAAACGCCTCCATCGTGCTGCTCCACGCCCGCGACTCGGTGCTTGCCGGTTTTGGCCGCGCCAACGCCGAAGGCGATTTTAAGATAATGGCCGACAGCGCAGGAAAATACATCCTGCTCGTCAGCTACCCCGGCTACGCGACCTATTCCGACGAAATTTCGCTTCGCCAGCCGCAAACGGCGCTCGGAACCCTGCCGCTCTCCTCGCGCGAACACCTCATTCAGGAAGTCGTCATTAAACGCCGGATGGCCGCTATCAAGGTGGTGGGCGACACGACCGAATACGCCGCTGATTCGTTTAAGGTAGCCGAAGGCGCTTCGGTGGAAGACCTGCTGAAAAAACTACCGGGCATTCAGGTGGATAAATCCGGAAAAATTACCGCGCAGGGCGAAACAGTGAAAAAAGTGCTTGTGGACGGCGAAGAGTTTTTCTCCGACGACCCGGCGGTCGTAACCAAAAATATGCAGAGCAAGGCGGTTTCTTCGGTGCAGGTCTATGACAAAAAATCGGAAACAGCCACTTTTACCGGCATCGACGACGGCATCCGCGAAAAAATCATCAACCTGAAACTGAAAGATTCGATGAAACGCGGCACTTTCGGCAAGGTGGAAGCCGGCGGCGGAACGGATAAATACTACCAGAACCAGGGCATGATAAATGCCTTTAAAGGCAAGCGCAAAATATCGGCCTATGGCATCCTGAGTAGCACGGCGCAAACCGGTCTTAACTATAACGACGAAAGCAAATACGGCGGCACCGACAATTCTTTTTCTTTTGATGAAGAAACCGGCCAGTGGAGCGGCGATTGGGAAAGCCGCAGCGGCGGCTACAACGGGCGCGGACGGCCCAAAGTGATTTCCGGCGGCGGCCATTATTCTAATAAATGGAACGACGGCAAACAGCAACTCACCGCCAACTACAAGGCGCAGCAATTAGACGTGGACGGCGACGGACGGCAGTTTACGCAATTCCTGCTGCCCGATTCTACCTACTACTCCAAAGAAAACTGGAGCCAGTTTAGCCGCAATATCCGACAGACCGGCGGCGGGAAATTTACCTTTCAAAAAGACTCGCTGACAACGATACTTTTAACCGCTTCCGGCAACCATATTTCCGGAAAACTGAATGAAGCGCACCATGTGGTTACCGACGGCGGCGACGGCGTGGCCGTGAACCAGAACGACCGCACCACAGATGACGACAACACCCGGAAGGTCTGGAAAGCCAACCTTTCGTGGCAACAGAAATTCCGGAAAAAAGGCCGCAGTCTGATGGTGGATGCCAACACCAACATCAACAGCCTGAACGCCGAAACGATGTTCCGGTCTTTCAATACCTATTTCACCAAAGGCTTTTCAGACAGCACCATTCAGCACAAAACGCGCAATGACGCTGTGCAAAGTTTTGGCGGAAATGCCAGCTACACCGAGCCGCTTTCCAAAAAGTTTTTTCTGGCGCTCAATTACGGCATGGGGCTTACCAATTCCCGCTCGGCGCGTTTTTCGTATAATCAAATGCCCGGTGCGGGTGATTTCAGCGCCACGCCCGACTCGCTCTACAGCTCCGATTATGCCTATCGGGTGCTGACGCAAAAAGGCGGCGCGACGGTGCGCTATGTAACGTCTAAGCTCAATATTGGCCTCGGCGGGCGCGTGTTTCATACGGATTTCCGGCAGGAAGATTATTTCCGGAATCAAAGCCCTTTCAACCGCAATTATCTCAACTGGGCGCCGCAGGCCAATGTGGTTTGGAACCGCAGCCGGATGGAAAGCGTGCGGTTTAATTACAACGGCACCACGCGGCAGCCTTCTATTGAGCAACTCCAGCCGTTCCGCCAGAATACCGACCCGCTGAACGTGGCCATCGGCAACCCGAACCTGAAACAGGAATTTGCCCACAATATCAACCTCGGCTACAACAACTACAAGGCGCTTTCCGGAACTTATACCTACGCCAATGTCGGGTTTTCGGTGGTGCAGGATGCCATCAACCAGGCGCAGAATATCGACGAGCTGGGCCGCCGGACATATCAGTACATTAATTCCGGAAATAACCAGAGCCTGTGGAGCTATGCAGGTACCGGCACGAAGTTTAAAAAGCTGGATCTGGATGCAAATCTAAATGGAAATATATCCTATAATACCTATCACGGTTTTGTGAACGGCGTGGACAATAAGACCACGACCACGCAATACGGACTGAGTTTCCGGCTGAGCAAGGATTGGGATAAAGACGACAAGATGACCCACGAAATATCCCTGAATGTGGGTGGCGATTATCGCCAAAATAAAAGCACTCTGACACGTCAAACGCCCAATTACTGGACCGCCGATATTTCGCTTTCAACGGATAACCTGCTGTTCTGGAAAATACGGCTCACCAATTCGGTGAGCGCCAGCCTGCGGCAGCGCCTTTCCGAAGCCGACCGCAACTACAACACCGTCGTCTGGAACGCGGCGCTTTCCCGGAAAATCCTCAAGCGCGATGTGGGCGAAATTCGCCTTTCGGCCTTCGATATCCTTGACCAGAACCTCGGTTTCAACCGCAACGTTACCAACACCATTATTTCGGAAGAAGCCTACACCACCATTCGCCGCTACGGAATGCTGAGTTTTATCTGGAATTTCAACAGCACGCCGGGCGCGGGTAACAATGATGACGAGTAGGGGCGAACCTATGTGTTCGCCCACTATGTGTTCTATGTGTTCGCCCACTATGCGTTCTCCCTCTATGCGTTCCCCCTCAGAGACGAAAGACAAACAAAGAAGGTGTAAGAGAGAATGGCCTTCTTATAAACGATCTCAACTTTTTCTATGAAATATATCTTTTTGCTTTTGCTTCTTCCCGCTACGCTAACCGCGCGGGCCCAGCACTATTTCTCCGGAAAAATAACCTTTGAGCGCAAGACCAATGTGCATCAGGTTTATGAAGGGCAGGAGTGGTTTGAAGATGCCAAAAAGGACATCCCTAAAATCATGACCAGCGGCTTCACGCTTACGTTTGACGCGGCCAGAAGCCTGTATCAACCCGTGCCTCCCGCCGACGAGGAGAAGCAGAAATGGTACACGCCGCCGGGAATGGACAACCGCGTGGTGCAGGATTATATTTCCGGAAAAATAGCCGCCCAGAAACAGGTTTTTGAGCAGGCATTTCGCATTGAAGATTCCCTGCCGCACTACACCTGGAAAATCGGCAGCGAGGTGCGCACGATTGCCGGCTTTAATTGTCGCAAAGCCGTTACGCGCATCTGCGATTCGGTGTATGTGGTAGCGTTTTATGCCGAAGAAATTCCGGTCAGCGGCGGCCCGGAGCAATTCGGCGGGCTGCCCGGCATGATTCTGCAACTCGTGGTGCCGCGTCTGGGAACGACCTGGCAGGCAACGAGCTTTCAGGAACTAAAACCGGATGAAAATACCCTGAAACTACCGCCTTCAAAAGCAAAAACAACGAACCGCGCCAACCTGGCCATAACGCTCAAAAGCAGCCTCAAAGACTGGGGTAAATGGGGCGAGCGGGCTATTTGGTGGAGTGTGTTGTAGGGATGAAGCCGTTGGACGCTTCGCTGTTGGACGCCGTTGGACGCTAAAGCTGTTGGACAGTCGCCTTTGGCAGCGTTGGAGCCTACGGCTTGGATGCCCTTCGGGCGTTGGAAATGTGGGTGAAAGGCAGGGGTGCCGTGTTGTATCGGCAAGGCGGCCTGTAGAGACAAGACATGTCTTGTCTCTGCTATTGCCTCTGCTAAAAGATGGGAACAGTCATGCGAGAGCGCCTGATTTTCCGGAAAATTGTATGTGCCTTGAAGGCCCCTTAAAACGTTTCTGAATGGCATTAAAAAAAGCGCCCGAAGGCGCTTTTTTTAATGCTGGTGTCCGTCGTGCTCGCTGTGTCCCTGCGGCATCTGCGGCGCTGCACTGGCGGCGGCTGCATCCACCACTTCCACGTCAAAAATCAAGACGGAGTTGGCCGGAATTTGCGGGCCGGGAGAGCGTTCGCCATAAGCAAGGCTTGAAGGGATATAGAGAACGCCTTTACCGCCTTTTTTGAAGAGGGCAATGCCTTCATCCCAGCCGCGGATTACCTGACCCACGCCGAGGCCGAAAACAAAGGGCTGTACATGGCCAAACTGCGGATCCACATTCGAGTCAAACGGCGTGCCGTTCAGCAGCTTGCCGGTATAGTTCATCGTGATTTGCTGACCCGGTTGCAGCGATTCGCCCGCGCCCGGCTTGTCGATTTTGTAATAAATACCGGAAGCCGTTTTCTGCGCCTTGATGTTGTTCTTGGTCAGATATTCCTGAATCAGCTTGTCGTCGATACCGTTTTGCTTCGCCGATTTCTCGGCCGTTTCTTTCTGCATTTCGGCAGCCGTGCGCAGCTTCACCACTTTGATATAGTAGTCCACCGTCTGTCCTTTGTCTTTTTCAGCGCCGGGCAGCATCGGGAAGCCCACCTTGAGCATACTGTCGAGGGGCGCTTTGATGATAATGGAATCGCCTTCGCTCAGCAGGGTAAAGGCTTCCGAAATATCGCCGCCGAAAGCCGGTTTCTGCACCATCACCGGAACGGGCGTGTTGTTGTTCATCTTCCGGGTGTCGAAGAGCACGGTGTCGGTCTTGCGGCTGCCCTTGAAAGAATTGACGAGATTCACCTCCATATAATCGCCCTGTTGTGCGGTGCGGCCCGGCACATCTTTCACGATTTTATATTGCAGGGAAGAAGGCAGTTTCTTGAATCCGCCGTTTTTGGCTTGCGCATTGCAGGCCGTTTGGCTCAGGGCGATAACCGCGCCGGTGAGCAGGAGAAGTGTTTTATTCATCTGGGGTGTAAAGAAACGAAACCGGATAGATTTATTCGGGGTGATACTGGTTTAAAAGGGATTTAAATTTTGAAACCGTCTCTGCAACAGAAAGCGTGGATTTTCCGCCGGAGGCATTAAAATGGCCGCCGCCGTTGAAATGGTTGCGGGCAAATTCATTGACATCAAAATCGCCCTTGCTCCGAAAACTCATGCGCACTTCATTGGGCCGCTCGGTGATGAGCGTCGAAAAGCGAATTCCGGAAATCGAAAGCGGATAGTTCACCAGTCCTTCGGTATCGCCGGGGCCGAGGTTAAAAAGCTGTGCATCGCGCTTGGAAATGGCAATCAGCCCGCTTTTTTGTTTGGGGAAAATCTCCATGCGCTCGCCGAGGGCAAAGCCCAGAAAACGCATCCGGCTTTGCGTCCAGGAATCATAAATGGCTTCATGAACGGGCGTATGTTCCAGGCCGCGGTCTTTGAGGTCGGCCACTACGCGATGCACGCTTGCCGTTGTGGCCGGAAACCGGAACGCGCCGGTGTCGGTCAGCAGGCCGGTGTAGATACACTGGGCCATGTCGGCGTTAATCTTATCCTGTCCGCCGTGCTGAACGATAAAATCATACACCATTTCGCAGGTCGAGCTTTTGCCGGGCAGCGAAGTGCCGCAATAAAACTCGTCTTTGGGAAACATATGGTGGTCGATGAGCACACGCGGCGCGGCGGCTTCGCGCAGGGGCATTTCCAGCGTCTGGGTGCGCGTCAGGTCGTTGAGGTCGAGACAGAAAATGACTTCCGCTTCGCGCAAAGCGTCGAGAACGGGGTGGGGGCGGGCTTCGTAGTTGAGGACTTCATCTATGCCCGGCAGCCAGCCCAGAAAAGGCGGCACCTCCGAAGGAACAACCGGCGTAACGCTGTGTCCGCAGGCGCGCAGATAATGCGTCAGGCCCAGCGTAGAGCCAACGGCATCGCCATCGGGGCGGTAGTGCGTAACGATAACAATCCGGCGCGGGACTGCCAGCAAGGGGAAAATTTCCTGAATGGGTAATAACACGGCGCGAAGGTAACCGCTTGTTTATTGCGAAATGCCCTTGTAATTTGAGAAATCCTACCTATACGATGCTTCAACCCGCCGACCCCCTGATTTAAGGGGTCACACCCCTTGATTTAATCCTCTGACCCCTTGATTTAACCCTCTGACCCCTTAATTTAACCCTCCGACCCCTTGATTTAAGGGGGTACACCCCTTGATTTAACCCGTTGACCCCTTGATTTGACCCTCCGACCCTTTGATTTAAGGGGTCACACCCCTTAAATCAAGCCAAATGAGGCTTTTTATGCTTTGCAAGGCATAAAGTAAGTGTACCGGGCACGTGTATTCTGCTTTGCGACTTGCATAGTATAAAGGGCGGGGCAATTGGTTTATGCTATCGCCTGGATGCCGGGCCGCATGAATACAGGCCTCGCGGCCCGGAACGAACCTTGTATCCTCTAAAATAATTTCATGGAGCTACTTGCCGCCGCACCAGCCATTCCGCCGTTGCCACGGCCAAAATCAATACAAACATCCATTTCCAGTCTATCAGCGGCTTGGGTGCTTCGTTGGTTTCGATGCGGGGCTTGAGCGCGTCGCCGGATTGCAATTCTTTGAAGAGATTATCGGCCTGCTGCCAGGGGCGCACCGTTCCCTTAAACCGCCCCGCCAGCGACTGTAACAAAGGATAATCAGCACCGGTTTGCAGCAGTTCGAGCGGCATTTCCGACACCACAAAGCTGCCGCCGTCGGTGTAGGTTTTGCCGTCTGCCGTAGCCCGTCCGCTAAAGCGATAGCTGCCCGGCAAAAGCGAACCCATATACAGCCGGTAGCCACTGCCCACGCGCTCCATCCGGAAATTGCGCACCCGTCCCGCGCTGTCGGTAACAGCTATGCTCACTTCGGCATCATTTACGCTCTGATTTCCGGCGTTCAGTAAATACCCGTTCAATACCACGCCTTCGCCGTCGTTCCATTCCCATTTGGGCATATCCAGCCGGAATTTTCGCTCGCCCATGCCGGCGGCCAGAAACGCCACCGTTTGCCGGATGCATTCATCAACAATGCGCTGTTCCTTGCGCTGCCGGTATTCCGAAAGTCGCCAGCGCCAGATGCCTTCGCCCATCGTTACTGCACCCGCAGGCCGACCGCTGCGCAAAACCCACAGCGGAAAAGCCGGATTCTCCCGTTGCCGCAACAGCATCTGCGCATCGGCAGCCACACGCCAGCCATTTCCGGAAACCGAGAGCGGCGGCAGGCGGTCGGTGAGCGCATCGAGGCCGGGCGGCGGCACAAACAGCGAAAAACCGGCAGCCGGCGGCAGGGCGTAGGAAAAACGCTGCATCTGTGTTGCGCCCTCAACCGCTACTATTTGTTGTTCGGCGTTGAAAGCACTCGCCGCCGTGGTGGGCGTAAGGATATACCAGGTGGGGATTTTGGGAGCCGGACCAGCGGTGGCGGGCAGGCCGTGCAGAATGGCCACATCATATCCGGCGGTGTTGGGCGCGTTGCCGGTCTGAACGGTTACCTCGTAGCTCTCGACGCTTTCCAGTGCTTCGCGCAGGGCCTTGATGTCGGGGTGGGGAACGGCGGCAGCGAGCAGGATTTTCTTTTTCTGATCCACCACTTCCACATAAAAGCGACGCGTGTTGTTCTGCGTATTGCGTTCGCCGGGCGCGGGCGGCAGATTCAGCGTATAACTGTAAATACCCGCTTTAGGTGCAGCAAGCGTGAACGAGGCTGCGCGGTCGAAGCGATCGCCGGAAATAGTGAAGGATTGGGAGCCATTTGCGCCGCCGCCGGTGAGCAAAGCGGTGGTCGCCAGTCCGTTGAGGCCGGTCGCCAGCAGGTCGGCGCGCACCTCAAAAGTGCTGCCTTTGGCAACGGTACGCGGCGCATAAACACGCCCGATGCGCAGGTCTTTTTCCAGCGCCGTGTCGCCTACCGAAAGAATATGCACCGGCGCGGTGAGCGGCAGGGCGGCGTAGAGCGGGTTGCTGCCGGCATTGAAGCGCCCATCGGTGGCCAGAATGACGGCAGCGGGCGGGCGTTTTCCGGAACGCGCGGCGGCGGCTTCCAGTGCTTCGGTGATATTGGTGAAAGCATCGGAATACCGGAAAAGGCTGTCCTGCCGGATGCCATTGCCAAAGGCCAAAGAAAGCACCCGCACCTCTTTTTCCAGACTGCGGCTCAGGGCTTCTATTTTTTTCCGGAAAGCAGCCGTGTCGCCTTCGAGCGCCGCACGGATGGAGCGGGAGTCGTCCTGCAAAATGACAATGGTTTGCTGCCGCGTTTCGGATTGCCGGAAGGGCAGGGTAGGCGATAGCAATAGCAGCCACACCAGCAGCCACACCAGGCTGCGCAACAGGGCAGTGAGCCACGGACGCGGCACGCCTCTTTTTTTATCTGCACGAAAAACGAGCAGCCCCGCAACGAGTGCGCTCCCAAAAGCAAGAATCCACAGCAAAACGGACATTGCCCCGAAAGTAAGGGCTGTCAGACGAAAGTCGAAAGACAAAAGTATCAAGACAAAAGACGAAAGACACAAGTATCAAGACAAAAGACAGAAGTATCAAGTATCAAGTATCAAGTATCAAGTATCAAGTATCAAGTATCAAGTATCAAGTATCAAGTATCAAGAAAGACAAAAGACGGGAGACACAAGGCAAGGGATGAATGGGGATGTTGCAGGAACGCGACAGGAGGCGCGTTCGGAATCAATGGGGACAAAACCGAGGTGCAAGTATTTCGATAAGATTCCGCCTTTCGGCGGAATGACAAAAAAAATAATCAAACCCATGACCCTTCGACAATGAACGCTCATCAACAACAATCATCAACTCCCATCAACTCCCATCAACTCCCATCAACTCCCATCAACTCCCATCAACTCCCATCAACAACCATCAACCTGCCATCAACCACTCATCAACAAACATCAACCTTCATCAACGTTCATCAACGTCATCAACAACCACCAACCCTCATCAACCCATGAAACATGAAACATGAAACATGAAACATGAAACATGAAACATGAAACATGAAACATGAAACATGAAACGTCCCTTATTTTTACTCCCTTTTTTCACTATGAAACTTTCCCGCAGCGCCGCAGTCGGCTTTATCTTCATCACGCTCACGATTGATGTGATTGGCTTCGGGCTGATTATCCCCGTGATGCCGGATTTGTTGCAGGAATTGCTTCACATTCCGCTTAATGAAACCAGCAAATGGGGCGGCTATCTGATAGCGGCCTTTGCTACGATGCAGTTTCTGTTTGCGCCCTTGATGGGCAACCTCAGCGACCGCTATGGCCGGCGACCGGTCATCCTGATTTCGCTGCTCGCCTTTTGCCTCGATTATATTATTCTGGCGCTGGCACCCAACTACTGGATATTGTTCCTGGGGCGCATCCTTTCCGGCATGACGGGGGCGAGTTTTACCGCAGCCAGCGCCTATATCGCAGATGTAAGCACCGACGAGACGCGCTCCAAAAACTTCGGGCTTATCGGCGCGGCCTTTGGCGTGGGCTTTATCCTCGGCCCCGCGCTCGGCGGTTTTCTGGCCTCCTGGGGTACGCGGATGCCGTTTTATGCAGCGGCAGTGCTGTGTTTTCTGAATTTCCTCTACGGCTATTTCGTTTTGCCGGAGTCTTTAAAACCGGAAAACCGACGGCCTTTTGAGTGGAAACGGGCCAATCCGGTGGGTTCGCTGCGCTTTTTTGGGAAATACCAAACCATCTCCGCGCTGGTAATTGCCTTTGTCTTTATCAACCTCGCGGCCCACGCAGTGCAAAGCAACTGGAGTTATTTCACCATGTATGTTTTCCAATGGACAGAGCGGCAGGTGGGCATTTCGCTGGCCATCGTGGGCGCACTGGTTGGCCTGGTACAGGGCGTTTTGATACGGTTTGTAAATCCGAAGCTGGGCGAAGCGCGAAGTGCTTATCTCGGTTTGGCACTTTATACAATAGGCCTCGCGCTCTTTGCCTTTGCCACACAGGGCTGGATGATGTATGTCTTTCTGCTTCCATATTGCCTCGGCGGTTTTGCCGGGCCGGCCTTGCAGTCCATCATCACCAAAGAAGTGGATGTAAGCGAGCAGGGGCAGTTGCAGGGCAGCCTCACGAGCCTGATGAGCCTCACGTCTATCTTCGGCCCGCTGATTATGACGCGGCTGTTTTATTTCGCAACCGATAAAAAAAGCAGTTTTCACTTCCCCGGTGCGCCGTTTTTGCTGGGAGCCATCTTTATGTTCATCAGCCTGGCGCTTACGTGGCGGGTGCTTTCGGGCCGGCGGGATCGTCGGAAGCAGCAAAGGCTGGCAGCGCGGGAAGCCGAGTTATAGGTCTGGTAGAAATTCCGGAAATTTCCGGAAAACAGGCATTTGGTTGCGGGCGTTGAGATTAGGCTTCTTGCGAAAGTAGTTTNNTCAATTATTCTGTGTTGTGGAGATGACGTGGCAGTTTACAATTATATTTTGCACATAGGGTAGCCATAGTAACGGCGGAAAGTATCACCCGAAAGAGAATAAATAGACTTTCGCAAGAGGTCTATTGACTTTAAGCCTTCATCTGCTTAAACCATTTCTTCGCCTCGGGTCGCCGGTGCGGGCAGCCGGGCCAGCAACAAGGCTTTCTTTTCCCTGCTGTCAGGTCGGCTATCATACGCGCAATATGTTCGGTGCGCGTCTCGTCCTTTTTCACGATCGTAACCCAGCAAATCCATTCGTTGCGCTGAATGGGCGTGAGGGCGTTCCATTTTAGGAGAAGTCCGCTATCGGCGGATATTGCATTTTGCATATCCTCCGGTGTTTCGTGCAGAATACCAGGAGCGATTTCGGTTGTTATCATGCGGCGGGTCAATTGCGGTTGGGATTTATGCGTGGAAGACCTCTTTCATATCTACTTCTAATTCCGGAAACAGGCCGCAGGGAATTTTGTCTTCGTTGCTGTACATCATCCGGAATTGGTATTGACCGTCGCGCAGGTCAAATACCGTAACCGTCTGGTCGCCGGGCTGCACAATCCAGTATTCTTTCACGCCCGCTTCTTCGTAGAGATTGAATTTAGATTGGATCTCCGCTTTGTTGTTTCCGGGGCTGAGGATTTCCAGAATCCAGTCGGGTGCGCCGAGGCAGCCGCGGGCATCAATTTTGGCCGGGTCGCAAATCACGCACAGGTCTGGCTGCACAACGGTATAAATGGTCTTGTCTTCGGTGCTTTTGAGGCTGTCGGGGAGCCGGACGTCGAAGGGGGCGGAGAAAACCTGGCAAGGGCCTTTTGTAAAAAAGGCACGCAACTGAAAAAACAGCTCGCCACTGATTCGCTGGTGCGCAGTAGAAGGCGCGGCCAGTTTTGCCAGCCAGCCTTTCAAAAGTTCTACGCGCTCTTTGAACCGCCACGTCAGGTAATCGGCGTAGGAGTAGCGTTTAGAAGGGTCGAGTTGGGAGATATGGGTAATCATAGCTTCAGACAAAAATAAGCCTTGTTTCGTCAGCCGTTTGCCGGTTCTGATTTCCGGAAATGGGAATGGCATTTCCGGAAATTTATGCCTTCTCGATGGACGTTTTCGAGGGAGCCACGCTGCAATATTAAAACACACAAAAAAAGCCGCTCTCCGTTTCCGGAAAGCGGCTTCGTTCTTCAAAAGAAAAACTTAAGCGAGTTCTACTTCAGCGCCGGCTTCTTTCAGCTTGCCCATCAGGTCTTCGCCTTCTGCTTTAGAAACGTTCTCTTTAACGGCTTTCGGAGCGCCGTCAACGAGTTCTTTGGCTTCTTTCAGGCCCAGACCGGTGAGGTCTTTAACGATTTTAACCACGTTCAGCTTGTTGGGGCCGGCGGCCTTCAGCATCACGTTGAAAGAAGTTTTCTCTTCAGCAGCAGGAGCGCCACCGCCAGCAGCCGGGCCGGCAACCGCTACAGCGGCAGCAGCAGGCTCGATGCCATACTCGTCTTTCAGGATAGTAGCCAGTTCGTTAACTTCTTTTACAGTCAGGTTAACGAGTTGTTCTGCGAATTGTTTCAGATCTGCCATGTTGCAGGTAATTTAGAAATCTTGGGGGTTAAGGAAATATGAGTGGTCTTGGAAGCCAGGGATTGATTTGCTAATCGGCCAATGTGCTTATGTGCTAAGGGATGGGAAAATTTCCGGTTAGCAAAATAGCATAGATTGATTTGCTAATGTGCTTATGTGCTGAGGGATGGGAAAAATTCCGGTTAGCAAAATAGCATGTGATTGATTTGCTAATGTGCTTATGTGCTAAGGGATGGGAAAATTTCCGGTTAGCAAAATAGCATATGATTGATTTGCTAATGTGCTTATGTGCTGAGGGATGGAAATTTTTTCGGTTAGCAAATCAGCATATTGGCCTATTAGCTTATTACGCAGCTGTGCCGCGTTCTTCGAGTGCTTTCACCAGCGCGGCGAGCTTGTTGCCCGCGTTGAGGCCGGAGATAACATTCTTCGCCGGAGATTGCAGCAGGCCGATGATCTCGCCGATGAGGTCTTGCTTGCTCTTCAGGTTCTTCAGCGCGTTCAGTTGGTCGTCGCCTACAAACACATCGCCGTCCACGAAGGCCGCTTTCAGAGCCGGCTTGGTGTCTTTGCCGCGAAACTCAGAGAGGATGATGGCCGGCTCCTTCGGATTCTCGGAGAACATCAGCGCCGTAACGCCATGCAGCGAGTCGAAAGTGCCTTTAAAACGCTCGCCGTCGAGGGATTCGAGGGCCTTGCGAACCAGCGTGTTCTTGGCCACTTTCATCTCTACATTCTTCGAGAAGCAGATGCGGCGCAGTTGGTTCACCTGGGCCACAGAAAGGCTCTCGGTGTTGGTGAGGTAAAAATTGTTATATTGGGAGAATTTCTCCTTCAGAAGCTCAATAGCTTCATTTTTTTGAGCGGGGGTCATGGAATGATTTGCTGATTTGCTAATGTGCTGATTTGCGAATGCACATTAAAAGTGAGCGATTTGCAGGGCGGTTCCGGTGTGTCGGTTGCTACGTGAAAATGGAATAGCACATCAGCACATCGGCACATACACACATTAACTAACAGTTTTGGGGTCGATAGCGATGCCCGGGCTCATCGAAGAAGCCATAGAAACGCCTTTTACATAAGTCCCTTTTGCCGTTGCAGGCTTCATGCGAATGAGCGTGTTGATCAGCTCCTGCGCGTTTTCGGAAATTTTTTCCGGGCTAAAGGATACGCGACCGATAGAGGCGTGGATGATACCGGCCTTGTCGATTTTAAAGGCAATCTTACCGCCTTTTACATCGGTTACGGCAGCGGCCACGTCGTTGGTAACGGTGCCGGTCTTGGGGTTGGGCATCAGGCCACGGGGGCCGAGGATTTTGCCCAAGCGCGCCAACGAACGCATCATGTCCGGAGTGGCAATCACGGCGTCGTAATCCAGCCAGTTTTCCTTCTGGATCTTGTCCACCATCTCATCGCCACCAAAGAACTCAGCGCCCGCGGCTTCGGCTTCGCGGATCTTGTCACCAGAGGCGATGACCAGCACGCGCTTGCTCTTGCCGAGCCCGTTCGGCAACACCACAGTGCCGCGAACCATCTGGTCCGCGT
>DDEO01000225.1:0-139 GCA_002336725.1 Bacteroidetes bacterium UBA1952
TACCGCTTTTCAGCGGCACAGGCTCCGCTTGTGCTGAACTTGATTCAGTATCCGCAATGACGTGTACTGAGTGTACGCTGCGAAATGCGAGGCATACGTCTTCCTGCGTACGTAATCCCGCGTACGTAATCCGTCATGG
>DDEO01000225.1:163-5862 GCA_002336725.1 Bacteroidetes bacterium UBA1952
GCCATCTCCGCTTTCTGTGTTGTGAAGATGACGGGGAATTTTATAATTAGAATTTTGTGTGTATGGCGGCCATAACAACGATGAAAGTATCACCCGAAAGGGAATAATTCCTGATTGGCCAAATACCCAATCAGATTTCCTGCCGCGCCTATCCATGGGTCGCCGCCCTGCATTCCGGAAAATGCTGCACCATACCCCTATTTCTCTCCCCAAATCTCCCGAATCACTCCTTCCTGTCCATAACCACCCCAGAGCGGCAGTCGCATACGGTCGGGTTGGGCAAAAAAATAATTGCCCACGCGCGGCGGTTCCGGAAATAAATCGCCGTCGGGGTCGAGGGCAAAATAATCGGCGGGCCACCACTCTTTGGGGTGATAGTGGTCGCCCTTGTCGCAGGTATATTCGGTGTATTTATCGGTCCCCGCCGCCACGCCGCGCTTGGCCGGAAGGGCCAGATGCAGGTTGGTATCCAGTTCCGGAATGCGCCGGGCGGCATAGCGCAAAAACGAATCCCGATACGCCTTCGTCTGGAGTGCAAACCACGAGATTTCGTCCAGATGATACGGATTCCAACAGGCCCAGGGTTTGCGGCGGCGGGCTTTATGTGGCTGCCCCCAAAGCTCAAATGCAGCCGCCGGATTGTCGGGGTCGGAGTCCATGTAATTGTCGAAATACACCAGCCCCGGATTGCGGTCGCAGCGCCAGCCGTTGGGGTTGAGGCCGCCCAGTCCATTGCCATAGATTGTAGGGCAAAGCGGCTGTGCCGTCAGCACTGCCGCGCCGCCATTAGGCCCCGGCGGATAGGCAGGGTCGCGCGGGGCTTCGGTAGGCCGCAGCGGCTCGATGTGGAAATCGAAGAGCAGATTTCCGGAAGTGTCATAGAAGCCGGTGGCACTGTGGCCGGTAAAAAGCACGAAGCGCACCGCCGCACAGGTGTCGGCATATTGGCGGATACGATGAATAACGCCGGTCCATTCGGCGCGGTAATCATCCGGCGAGCCGGTCCAGTTGATAGCCGAAAAGCTGATGGCCTCGCAACCCAGGCGGATGTAAGTGGTGGCCAGCCAGTAGTAATACATCTGCGTTTCCAGGTGTTTTATCTGCGCCGTAAAACCATTGTTGCAGTCGTTTTGCGTCAGGCTGTCGCGCATCTGCAAACAGTCAAAAGACCGGCGTTCGTTGGGCAGGTCAAAAGCATCCCACACATACTGCGGGATTTCGCGCGCCCCTACAATGCCCGCGTTTACGTGTTCGTTGGGTACGCCCATCACCACCATATCAGGGTTTATCTTCTTTACATCCATCACCAGGTGGCGGGCGCGGTTCAGGTGTTCTTCCAGCTCCCAGGTGCCCCACAGGTTTACGGCATCGAGCAGCATGGCCGGTTGCAGCCTTTCTACCAGCGCAAGCATCTTTTGATAGCGCGCCCAGGTGCGTCCGCTGCGGATTTCGCCGCGCCAGATTTCGGCAATCGAGCAGGGCGCGGCAGGGCTTTCCCAGCTCAGGCGGCTCACGATGCGGTCAGCCGTTCCGGGATACAAAAACGACGGATGCTTTATCAGGTCGCTCAGGCCCTGCACATCGAGCGTGCGGGAGAGGTAGCGTTCCAGTTGCGGGCGCGATATGGTTTTCTGCCGGTTTTGGGCACGGGCCAACCCGAAATTTCCGGAAATCAACAGGCACAGGAAAGCAGAAAAGAGACTCTTCATGGAACAAAAACGAAATTGAGCCATAAAGGTCTTTGCCGGAGCCGTTTGCGCGTCTTATTTTGGCGCTTATTTCCCTTATTTGCCCCGCCTATGTCGAAAGCCGGTTTTTTAACGCGCTATGGAACGATTTATGAAACCGTTTCCCGCAACTCGCATTGCAGCTACGATCACCTCATTCAAATTCTGGAGGAGCGTAGCGAAACACTCCAGGACCGTGACTATAAGGCCCGTATGGCTATTTCCCAGCGCACCATCCAGCGCGACCTTAAGGAGATGGAGGCTGTTTTTGGGATTAAAGTCGTCTATGACCGCAAGCGTAAGACGCTGGTTTTAAAAGAAACCCCTTTCGCCCTGCTTACTAATTTCCACCAGCTTATCGAATCCAACGCCCTGACCAACGCGCTGGTAGAAGGCAGTCGCTATGCGCCCCATCTCAAACTTTCCGGAAAACCCGACCGCGGCCTGCAAAGCCTGCCCGAATATCTGGAAGCAATGGAAAAACGAAAATGCCTGCGCATCCTTTATGCACCTTTCGACGGCCCCAAGATGGAACGCACAATTGAGCCGTATCAAATTCGCGAATACGATGGTCGCTGGTATCTCGTGGGCCTCGATACCAACCCGGAATCCAATCATACGAAATCCTTTGCGCTCGACCGCATTGAGGAATATAAAGTATTGGAGAAAACCTTTGAGATAACCGCCCTGCCCGCGCTCGACGAACAGTTTACGCCGTGTATGGGCATCACCCGAAGCCATGAACCTGTTTTGGATGTGGTGCTGGCCTTTAGCAACGAAGAAGCGCCCTACATCCGGTCGTTGCCCCTGCACGCCAGTCAGCAAATCCTGGAAGACAACGGCGACAGTCTGGTGGTAAAACTCTGCGTGTACGACACCTGGGAACTACGCGCCAAAATCCGCTCTTTCGGCAGCCACGTAGAAGTGCTTGCGCCCGAGTGGCTGCGCCAAGGCATTCGGGAGGAAATGGAAAGCACCCTGAAAAAATACCGGAAAAACACGGGCTGATGGCTGTTGATGAAGGCTGATGTTTTTTCACCTTCGCCGCAGGGTGTAAGCCAAATTGGGTGTATGACCCATTGCACAGACGGAGCATCAGCCGCTGACCGGACTAAGATAGCAGTGGCTTTTTCTCTGCGCCTCTGCGAGATTTTGCCGAAGATGCAATCTGTCATGCGTCCCCCAAATTTCGCAGCCCCTTTGTTCTATTCTTTGTTTGCCGCCTTTCGGCAGAGGGCGGGCATCCCGGAACGAGAATCACACTAAATGCTATTGCTGCCTGCGGGGATAATCTTCTCCCCTTTGAGGAGCCGAGTGGGGCCGCCCTTCACAAACACCACATTCTCGGAATCCGTTCCCAGCGCGTTCATCTGCTTCAGAATAGCATCGTGTGCTTCCAGAGCGCCGTTTTCGTTGATTAAACAGCCTTTAAACCCGTTTTCACGGAGCAGTACTTCGGCCAGACGGTAGTTTTCGTTGCCGTTATCCAGAAATTCAATTACAAAATCGCAGTCATCGCTTTGCAGTAATGCCTTTGCACCCTGCAACACCGCCAGTTCGTTGCCCTCGGTGTCTATTTTAATAAGCGTTTTTCCGGAAATGGGCGCGGGCAGAATGCCATCGAGCGTGTACACCGGAACGGTGTAATCCTGCTTTTCCTTTTGCAGCGTTTCCTGAAGTTTTTTATCGTAATTATCCAGCACCAGACTGCTATATTCGGCATAGGCATGGCCAAATTCATGGAAAATAGCTTCGCCGTCTTCGCCGCCCACCGCCGCCTGCGTCGCACGGATATTTTTGTGCGCTCTTGTATTTCCGGAAAGCAGCGCAAACGAAGCCCGCGAAGGCTCGAAGCTCTGAACGGTTATTTTATTTCCGGAAAAATGAGCCGCCAGCAGCGAGAAAAACCCGATGTGCGCGCCAATGTCTATAAACTGTGTGTAGCGGGAAATATTCGCCATCAGCCACTGCGCCAGCCGGATTTCAGAAGAATGCGTCTTGCCGCCGGTCAGGAAAATATCCGACGACGACGGCAGCGCGACTTCCATTTTCTCGCCCCAGAACGTCGTGGCTTCCACCCGCGAGCTTTTCCGGATGCCGGCCTTGGGCAGCAATTTGCTTTTCCATAAAAACTCCAGATAGCGCACCGGATGATGCAGGAAGCGTTGCGCCTTGGAGGCCTCGGCCAGGCTGCGCAGTTTTTGGATAGATGCCGCGTTCATTTTTCGGAAATAAATAGTTTTTTTAGGGAGAGTTTTTTTTTGAAACAGAAAGGGCGCACAAATGAAAAAAGCGGGAACCTTTTTCTTAGAAAGATTCCCGCTTCTGTTCTTTGAATCAAAGGAGAAATTTAGTTCAGCGTCCGCTTCACTTCCACCTCTTCGAAGCCTTCGATGATATCGCCTACCAGGATGTCGTTGTAGTTTTTGACACTCAAACCACATTCGTAGCCGGCGTTCACCTCTTTTACGTCGTCTTTGAAGCGCTTCAGCGAAGCCAGTTCGCCGGTGAAGACCACAATATTATCGCGCAGCAGATTGATGCGGGTGTTGCGGGTGATTTTGCCGTCCATCACATAGCAACCGGCGATGGTGCCAATTCCGGAAATCTTGAACGTCTCGCGCACTTCCACGTGGCAGACGGTGCGTTTCTCCTTCGTCGGCTCCAGCAGTCCTTCCATCGCGCTCTTCACTTCGGCAATCGCGTCGTAGATGATGCTGTAGGTGCGGATTTCGATATTTTCCTGCTCGGCCAGTTTGGATGCCTGCGAGTTGGGGCGCACCTGGAAGCCAATGATAATGGCATCCGAAGCCGTTGCCAGCAACACGTCGCTTTCTGTAACAGCGCCTACGCCACGGTGTACCACATTGACGGCCACTTCTTCGGTAGAAAGGCGTTGCAGCGAGTCGGACAGGGCTTCCACCGAGCCATCGAAGTCGCCTTTGATGATGATAGGCAGTTCCTTGAAGTTGCCCAGCGCGAGGCGACGGCCAATCTCGTCGAGCGTCAGGTGCTTGCGTGCACGGATGCCCTGTTCGCGCAGGATTTGTGCGCGTTTGGTAGCGATGGTTTTGGCCTCGTCTTCGTTTGCAAATACCTTGAGTTTTTCACCTGCCTGCGGTGCGCCGTTGAGGCCCAGCACCTGCACGGGTGTCGAAGGGCCGGCGCTGGTAACCCGCTGTCCGCGCTCGTTGAACATGGCCTTGATCTTTCCGTAGTATTGACCGGTAACGATCATATCGCCCTGATTCAGCGTTCCGTTTTGAACCAGAATCGTGCTCACGTAGCCACGTCCTTTATCAAGCGATGCCTCAATCACCGAGCCGCTGCCTTCGCGATCCGGGTTGGCTTTGAGGTCGAGCAGTTCCGACTCAAGCCCGATTTTTTCCAGCAGCAGGTCCACGTTGATGCCTTTCTTGGCCGAGATCTCCTGGCTCTGGAATTTACCGCCCCATTCTTCCACAAGGATATTCATAGCAGAAAGCTGCTCGCGGATTTTTTCCGGGTTGGCGCCTTCCTTATCAATCTTGTTGAGGGCAAAAATCATGGGCAGGTTTGCCGCCTGTGCGTGCGAGATGGCTTCCCGCGTCTGGGGCATGATAGCGTCGTCGGCAGCGATTACGATGACGGCAACGTCGGCCACTTTCGCACCGCGGGCACGCATCGCCGTAAAGGCTTCGTGGCCCGGCGTATCGANNTAGGCACCGATGTGCTGGGTGATGCCGCCTGCCTCACCGGAAACGACGTTGGCGTTGCGGATATAATCAAGCAGCGAGGTCTTGCCGTGATCCACGTGGCCCATGATGGTAACGATGGGTGCGCGGGGTGCAAGGTCTTCCTCATTTTCCACCACTTCCTCTTCTTCTTCGCCTTCCTGATTGAGGTTGATAAATTCAACTTCATAGCCAAATTCGTTGGCCACCAGTTCGATCACTTCGGCATCGAGGCGCTGGTTGATAGACACCATGATAC
>DDEO01000128.1 GCA_002336725.1 Bacteroidetes bacterium UBA1952
CTACCTAACTTAAAAGGAGTTAGGGGTCAAGTCCGCTTGCGGACGAAGATGCCTGTCAGGTCAGTTGTAGAAGCCGTTGGGGGATTTCCGGAAAACGTACGCGCGGACTTGTCAGGAATCTGCGTCCCTTCGGGCCTTGACCTGACAAGTCTCTCGAATTACCCAATCAGTTCCGCCAGTTCGGTGGTCGTCAGGATGCGGGAGATGGGGCGGCCTGCCGGCGTAAATTCCGCCTGCGGACAGGCATACAATTCCTCTATCAACGCCTGAAGCTCTTCGGGTTGCCGGGGAGTAGAGACGCTGCGCGACAAGCGCCGCGCAACCGCTGCCATGATGCGTTC
The DNA here is from genome assembly GCA_002336725.1 of Bacteroidetes bacterium UBA1952. GTDB lineage: Bacteria > Bacteroidota > Bacteroidia > Chitinophagales > Chitinophagaceae > UBA1952. The sequence continues at coordinate 342 of DDEO01000128.1, forward strand.
CGAGCGCATCGAAGGATCAGCGTGGCCTTCGTTTTTAAGCAATTCCACTACTTCTTCCACCACCGACTGCTCTTCGCCGCTCGGCAGATTGGCCGGCACGCCCTGCACGGCAAAAGACTGCGGGCCAAGCGGCGTGAGGTCAAAGCCCATCTGCGAAAGCTCGTCGAGTGCTTCCTGCACTATCGGCGCATCGGTGCGGGAAAATTCCAGCGCGATGGGAAAGAGCAATTGCTGCGAAGAAATCCGGCCACTGTTGTAAGACCGCAGCAGCCGTTCAAACAAGATGCGCTCCTGCGCCCGTCGGATGTGAATCAGCACCACGCCAGAGCGCACCGTCGTGAGCAGAAAAAGACCCTGTACCTGAAAAGCATGGTGGCTGACAGGGGCGGGAGGCGTTATCTCTTCGGGCAACAAAGGCGCGCTTACCACCACTTCTTCCTCCGGCGCGGCAGCGCGGCTGCTTTCAAAATGGTCTTTCCAAAACTGCATCGTAGCGCCGATAGAAGCGCGGGTTGGCGTTTCCTCGCGCCCATTCACGGCAAACGACTGCGCCAGCGGGCTTTGCTGAATGCGGGCAATGCGCTCCTCGGTGAGCGGCGCCGAAAAAGCGCCGCCAATAGTCTGCACCTCGTCGGCCTCTGCCGCAAAATCAAGCGAAGGCGTAATGTTGAACCGCGCCAGCGCATGACGGACGGAAGCCTGCACACACTGATAAAGCAGTTTTTCGTCTTCAAACTTTACCTCCTGCTTCGTGGGGTGTACGTTCACATCCACCCGCTGCGGATCTATCTCCAGAAACAAAACATAAAACGGAAATACCTCCTTGGGCAGCAAAGCGCCGTAGGCCGTAACAATGGCATGGGCCAGAAACGGACTGCGCACAAAGCGATCATTGACGAAGAAAAACTGATTGCCCCGTGTGCGCGCCGAAGCGTCGGGCTTGCCGATAAAACCACGAATTTTCAGAAAATCCAGATCTTCATCCAGCGGAACGAGGTTTTTGGCATAATTGCTGCCCAGAAGGTCCACAATGCGCGCTTTAGCATTGCCTTTTTCCAACCGCATCTGCTCTACATCGTTGTGGTAGAGGCGGAAAGAAATCTCCGGATTGGCCATCGCCACGCGGGTAAATTCTTCCAGAATATGGCGCATCTCCGTGCTGTTGGCCTTCAGGAAATGGCGGCGGGCAGGAACGTTGTAAAAAAGATTCTTCACCGCAAGACTCGTGCCGGCAGGCGTGGCGCAAGGCTCCTGCACTTTTACTTCCGATGCTTCAATGACAAGGCGCGTGCCGGTTTCGTCATCCGGGCGGCGCGTTTTGATTTCTATCTGCGCCACGGCGGCGAGCGAAGCAAGGGCTTCTCCCCGGAAACCCATCGTGCGAATCCGGAAAAGGTCTTCAATATTGCGAATCTTACTCGTGGCATGGCGCTCAAAGGCCATCCGCGCATCGGTGAGGCTCATGCCGCAGCCGTCGTCCACTACCTGAATCAGTTCTTTTCCGGCATCTTTAAGGATGAGCTGGATGTTCTTTGCGCCGGCATCCACGGCGTTTTCAAGCATCTCTTTCACCGCCGAGGCGGGGCGTTGCACCACCTCGCCGGCGGCTATCTGATTGGCAAGATGATCGGAGAGTAAACGAATAACGTCGGACACGGCAAAAGCAACATTAACAGGGGTGCAAAGGTACGCCGGGAGCACGCGTCCTATTTTTGCCCGGATGCTTCAACTACGCTTCTTATTCGTTTTTTGCTTCGCAACGCTCTTTGTAGAAGCATCCGCGCAGCCGGCTTACCTCCAACAGTCCAAACAATGGGCCGACAGCGTGTATAACCGCCTGACACCGCGCCAGCGCATTGGCCAGCTCTTCATGGTGGCGGCCTACAGCGGGGGCAAGAATTTCAACGACGACAAGATAACGCCGCTCGTGCAAAGCGGGCAGGTGGGCGGCCTCATCTTTATGCAGGGCGGGCCGGTGCGGCAAGCTTTGCTCACCAATAAATATCAGCAACTCGCGCCCGTGCCGCTGCTGCTCGCGATGGATGCCGAATGGGGCCTCGGAATGCGCCTCGACAGCGTGCAGAATTATCCTCGCCAAATGATGCTCGGCGCTACGCGCGACTCGGCGCTGATGTATCGCATGGGCGCGGCCATTGCGGCGCAATGCCGCCGGATGGGCGTGCATATCGATTTCGCACCCGATATTGATGTAAACAACAACCCCGATAATCCGGTCATCAACACGCGCTCTTTTGGGGAGGACAAATACGAGGTTTCGCGCATGGGCATTGCCTATATGAAAGGGCTGCAAAACAATGGCATAATGGCCTGCGCCAAGCATTTTCCGGGACATGGCAACACAAGCGTGGACTCCCACAAAGACCTGCCGGTGATTAAAGGCAGCCGCGCCGAACTGGACGACATTGAATTTTATCCCTTCCGCCAACTCATTCGGGCAGGCGTGCAAAGCGCCATGATTTCGCACCTGGAGGTGCCGGCGCTGGAGAAAACCCCCAAGCTGCCCGCCACGATTTCGCACAGCATCATTACCGGTGTGCTGAAAAATGATATGGGCTTCAGAGGATTGGTCTTTACGGATGCGCTCAACATGGAAGGCATCGCCAAATATTTTTCGCCCGGCGAGATAGACCTGAAAGCCTTTATGGCCGGAAACGACGTGTTGTTGTTTTCGCAGGACGTGCCGGCAGGAACGGCCATGATTGAAGCCGCGCTGAAAGACGGGCGCATCTCGCAGGCCCGCCTGGAGGAAAGCGTCAAGAAAATCCTGATGGCCAAATACCACGCCGGACTTTCCCGCTGGCAGCCCATTTCTACCGTAGGCATCACCGCCGACCTCAACCGCAGCACCGCCGCCCTGCGCCGCGAAATCTCCGAAGGCGCAATTACGCTCTTCGGCGGCAGCAACCGCGCGCTGGGTACCATTCGGCAGAAGGGTTCGCGCATTGGTTATTTCGCTGTAAACGCCGCCGCGCCCACCACGCTTTATGAAGCCCTGCGCGACAGCCTGAAATCCAATCTGGAAATCCGCTATCTGCCCAAAGGCAGCACCGTGGCTGCCGCACAGGCGCTGGCCCGCAACGCCGACCGCTACGACGCGGTGATTGTGGGTGTTCACGGCATCAGCCGCACCCCCGCCAACAACTACGAGCTGGATGCCGGCGCGATGGCTTTGCTGTCGCAGATGCAGACGGAAGACAAGGCACTGCTGGTGATGATGGGCAATGCCTACGCGCTGAAAGACCTCTGCAAAACCGGCAGCGGACTGATTACTTATGAAGAAGACTCCTTTAGTCAGCGGGCCGCCGCGCGGGTGATTCTGGGCGATTTGCCCGCCAAAGGAAAGCTGCCGGTAACGCCTTGTCCGGAACTGAAAACCGGCGCTGTTTTGCCCGCCACCGCTGTTCCGATTCCGATGCCGCCGGGCAAACTGCCTGCCAATCTGGAGCCGGCGAGCTACGACGAGGCGGGCGTGTTGCGCCCCGAACGGCTTTCGGCCCTGAGCCGCGAGATTGGCGCAGCCATCGGGCGGGGCGCTTTTCCGGGCTGCCGCGTGCTGGCCGCGCGCAACGGCAAGGTGTTTCTCGACCTCAGCGCCGGACAAACTTCTTACGGCCCCGCCGCGCCCGCCGTTACCCAAAATACGATTTATGATGTGGCCTCGCTCACCAAAGTAGTGGCTACTAACCTGGCGGTGATGAAACTTTATGAAGACGGCAAACTCTCGCTCGACGGCACGATTGAACAATATCTGCCCGAAGCGCGCGGCACCGACAAGGCCAATATCCGCATACGAGACCTGCTGCTTCACCGCGCCGGACTGGTGGCCTACATTCCGTTTTGGAAAGATACCCGCGACAGTCTGGGCCAAAAAAGTGCGCTGGCCTATCGCAGCAACCGCCAAAAAGGCTTTGAAGCGCAGGTGAGCGACAATCTTTTTATCCGCAATGATTATCGTGATACGCTCTGGAAGAAAATCTATGATTCGCCCCTGCGAAATCCCGGAAAATACGTCTATAGCGACAACGATTTCTATTTCCTCTGGGCCATTGTGGAGAAGATTTCCGGAACGCCGCTACCGCAGTATTTGCAGGATAAATTCTATGGCCCGCTGGGTCTGAAATACACCGGCTTCAACCCCCTAAGCCGTTTCCCGAAAACTGAAATTGCGCCGACGGAAAACGACCAACTCTGGCGCGGCGGATTGGTGTGGGGAACCGTACACGACCAAGGGGCGGCGATGCTTGGCGGCGTGGCAGGCCATGCCGGCATTTTCTCCACGGCGGGCGATGTGGCGGTGATTTTTCAGATGCTGGTTAATGGCGGCACCTACAACGGCAGGCGCTTTTTGAAGAAAGAAACCATCGACCGTTTTACGGCCTACGGAAGCAGCGATTCAAGGCGCGGACTGGGTTTTGACAAGCCCGACCGAGGCGCTGATGCAGCAACAACGACCGACCGCGCGAGCGCCAAGACCTTTGGCCATACCGGATTTACCGGCACCTGCGCCTGGGCCGACCCGGAGACGGGCATTGTCTTTGTTTTTCTCTCCAACCGTGTGCACCCCAACGCCGAAAATGGCCTGATTACCAAACTGAGCGTGCGCACCGAGGTGCAGGACCGGGTGTATGAGGCGTTTGGCCTGCCGAAAGTGGTGCGGCGGTAGAGCTCATTCTCCGGAAATCTTTTTGGACCTGACAGGTCCGCAGCGAAGCGAAGGATGCCTGTCAGGTCAGTTGTGTTTGGTTGGTTAGATTTTCCGGAAATTCCGGCTTTTCGGAAGGCATACTCCTGACCTGACAGGCATCTGCGGGCTTTGCCCTTGACCTGTCAGGTCTCTGTTTCCGGAAATTTGAAGCCTTCCCAAAGCGGCATCGACCGGCTACATGGCCCTGAAATTGTAATATTGTAAGGCGGGAACAATATTTGAGCGGGCGCTTTTATTTCCGGAAATCCCGACACTCAGAACCGCTTTTTATTTCTCTCCTCCAAAAGACCCTTTCGTATGGCAACGTCTGATTTTAAAAATCTGCCCACTACCATCCCGGCGGAACTGCGCAATCAACTGCCCATCTTTCAGGTGCTGGGCGACCGCATTCCCTCGGTGGGCAGCCGCACCGATGACGGCACGGCCCCCAAACCCAAAAATACCCTGGCAACCGTTATCTTTTGGGCGCTCATCCTGGGCGGCGCCTACTGGTTTGCTACGCACGTGGATACTATCCTGACAGCGGTTATGAAAACAACGCGCATTGTGGTGTTTTCCATCCTGATTCTGGTGCTGGTGATGCTGGCACCTAAAATCATCTCTTTCCTCAACCGCCTGGGAACCACGATTTTGTTTAAAGGAGAAAAGGAAATCATCCGCCGCAACCCGATTGAATCGCTGCAAATGCTCTTGCGCGAAGCCAAAGACACCCTGAAGCGCGTGAAAGATAAAATCGCCCACGTGGACGGCGTGCGCATTGATATGATTCAAAGCGGACAGGCGGCGCAGCAATCGGCTACGGCGAAATATACCCATGCCAAACGCTTTACCACGCAGGCCGCCGAACTGGAAACCCGCGCCGACGAAGCGCAGAAAACCGGCGACCTGCAACGCGAAAGCGCCGCCCGCCGCGATGCAAAAGAGACGCGCACCAAGGCATTTCTTTTAGGAAAAGAAGGCGAAGCCGAAGAGCAAAACGCCCGCAGCTATGCCCAATATGCCAATCAGTTTGCCAAGGTCATAGAAGTGCTCAAAGACAACGAAAGCGCGGCCCGCATCTACGTCAGCACGCTCGATTCTTCTATCAGCATCCTGAACAAAAAGCTGGAAGCGACCAACAAGATGAAGAGCGCCACCGACGGACTGGCCGAGGTGTTTAACATCAAAGACGGCTGGGTATTTCAGGAAGCCATGAGCGCGGCTACAGCGGCTATCTCTCAAAATATTGCCTCCATCCGCTCCAACCTGGAGTTTCTGGACCAAAACTCGGCGGTTACCATTGGCGGTACACCGAGCCAACAGGAACTCGACGCTTTTATGGCGCGCATCGAAAACAGCCATCTGCAAAAACTCAACGTGGCCGAAGTGGCTTCCTCAGGCTACAACCTCAACGAAGCCGAGCGCGTGGACAAAGGGTTTACGCTGCTGGACTAAAGGCTTCGCTGTTGGACTACCTTCGGCTGTTGGAGGCTTCGCCGTTGGAAGCTGCGCCGTTGGAAGCTGCGCTGTTGGAGGCTTCGCCGTTGGAGGCTTCGCTGTTGGAGGCTAAAGCCGTTGGCGAATTGGTGCCGACTTTTGGGGATATGCCTGCAAGTCTGCATTTTTGCCCATCTGGGAAAACACTCCCAATAGTATTACATATAGTATTACATTTAGAAGCCGCAGGCTCCAACAGCTTTAGCGTCCAACTTCCGCCTCCGGCGGAGTCCAAGCGAAGCTCCAACGCCCTCGGCTCCAATCTTCTCTCTTATGCAAAATCAATCCACCTGGGCGCGTCTGCGCTGGCCTATTAAAGCCCTGATTATCGGCGTTCCGCTCGTGGGCGCTATCTGGTTTGCCTCCGAAAAAGGCATCTTCGCCGACCCCGGCGCGGAGCCGACAACCACCCAAACCACCAATTCCACTTCCGGAAATTCCGGAAATCAGCATGAAAATTCCGGAAATTCCGGCTCCCGAACGACTCCTGCCGAGCACCGCAGCTTTGCCTATCAGGCATCCAAACCGGTGAATGGTACGCTGAAAGGGGTGGTAGAAGTGGGTGCTTCGGGCTTCAACTCGTTTGTGGTGAATATGGATAAAGACCGCAATTATGAAGTGATTAGCAAGGATTTTGGCGAGAGCCTCGTGTATGAAGGACTGGCGACAACCGAAGACATCCGCGCCGGACTGAAAAAATACCTGGCGAAAATGTTTGACCACGGCGTACAGAACAAAAACATGCACTTCGTGATTTCGAGTGGCGCACAGAAAGAGCCGAAGACGGCCACGATTGTGAGCGAACTGAAGAAGATGGGCTATGTGGTGAATCAGGTAACGCCGGAACAGGAGGGCAAGCTGGCGCTCAAAAGCGTGCAGCCGCCGGCCTATGTGGACAACTCTTTTGTAGCCGACATCGGCTCCGGAAATACCAAGGTGAGCTGGTATGAAGGCAATACGCTCCGGGCCATTGAATTGCCCGGCGCGAAATATTATGAGAAAGGAACGGCGGATGAAACCGTGGCGCAGCAGGTAAAAAGCGGCGCTTCGGCCATTCCGAAGGCAAAGCGCGAGGTGTGCTTTATCATCGGCGGCGTACCCTTTGAACTGGCCAAAGAAGTGCGACAAGGCGACGAACGCTATACCGTTCTTCAGGACCCGTCTTCCTACAAATCCGACAAGGCGAAGGTGAAATCCGGGCTGGTGATTTATAAGGCCTTGCAGGAAGCTACCGGCTGCGATACGTTCGTGTTTGACTGGGATGCCAACTTCACGATTGGCTTCCTGCTGGGCCTGCCGGTGTAATGGTTTTTTAAATAGAAATTTCCGGAAAACGGCGGGCGTTAGGGTCCGCCGTTTTTTGTTTGAAGGGCAACCCCATCCTGATTCCCGGTTTGTAGAGACAAGGCATGCCTTNNACTCTACAAACCCACAAAACCCACAAAACCCACAAACCCGCGAAACCCGCAAACCACGCCTCGTATCGCCCGAGAAACCCCCGTAGAGACAAGGCATGCCTTGTCTCTACATTGTGGGCGGCCGCGTTCGGGAACATTCATTTATCACGCCATTTACGCATCATTGCAAGATAATCGATGAATCGCCCGCGCCCTCGCGCAGCACTTCCGGTTCTCCGCGCGAAAGGTCGATGACCGTAGAAGGTTCAATATGACCGGGGCCGCCGTCTATCACCAGGTCCACCTGCTTGCCAAACCGCTCATAAATGACCTCCGGGTCGGTGTAGGCTTCTACCTCGTCGTCGTCGTCGGGCAGCGAGCCGCTCATCAGCGGGTGTCCGAGGGCTTCCACAATTTGCTGTGTGATTTTATGGTCGGGAATGCGGATGCCTATTGTATCACGGTGAACTTTTAGGAGTTTGGGCGTTTCACGGCTGGCGGGCAGGATAAAGGTAAAAGGGCCGGGAAGTGCGGTCTTCAGCATCCGGAAAGTGGCGGTGTCGAGGCTTTTGACAAATTTAGAAGCGTCGCTCAGGTCGCAGCAAACGAGCGCGAAGCGCGCATCTTTCATACGCATTCCCTTGAGCTGGCTGACGCGCTCCACGGCTTTGGTGTTAAACGGGTCGCAGCCAAAGGCATAGAGCGTGTCGGTGGGGTAGATGATAACGCCGCCGTTGCGCAGCACCTCAACGGCCTGTTGGATAAAGCGCGGTTGCGGGTTTTCGGGATGGATAGCGAGCAGCATAAGTGCCGAAGGTTTTTTTAGGGTTAAAACAACTACAAATTCAGTACCGAAAGATAGGCTTTGCATCCGGCACTGCTTTTTGCACTACACTGAGCGCCTGCCGCAGGCGTTCCGGTGCGGAGCCGTTCAGGGAAACCCACGGCACACCGGCGTACAACACCGCATCCTGGTACATCTTCCAGAGGCGCAGGCGGTCGGCGGGGGCTGGATGCTCGCGCAGTGGGTCGGGTTCCCAGGGAAGGTCGATGCCGGTGAGCAGGTATAAATCCGGTGGATTTCCGGCAAGGCGTTGGAGGATGCGCAGGTCGCAGCGGCCATATTTCTCTTCGCTCCAGATGCGCAGCACGGTTTCTTCGGTGTCGAGGATTAAAAAATCCGGCTTTTGCTGCAAAAGTGTTGCTTCGGCTTGCTGCTGTTTCCGGAAAATTTCATACAAATCGGCTTCTTCGTAGTGCCTGCCAATGTCGGTGAGGTATTTGCGGGCGGCTTCGGGTCGCCACGGGCAGCCAAGTGCTTCAGCCAGTTGCGCCGCCAGCGTGCTTTTTCCGGTCGATTCCGGGCCGGTGATGGCAATGCGAAAAGTATTCATTGGGCAACGCTGTTTTTCCGGAAATCCAGCGCCTGTTTGCGCCAGAGGCGGAAGCCGTCGAAGGCAATGATTGTTAGTAAAAGCGTTAGCAGGGCGTAGAGGTACAGGCCTTTGTGGAGTTGGAGCGGGAAGGCCAGCAGGTTGCTCGCGTTGAGCACCAGCCAGTTTTCGACGCGCCGGCGGGTAAGCAGCCAGGTGCCGGCCCAGGCGATGGCCGTGATAGAGGCATCCCAGAGCGGCACGTCGGAGGGCGTAAAACGATGCAGCAAAAAGGCGATTGCGGCGGTTCCCAGAATGCTGATGAGCGCCACCGTTTGCCATTCGCGGCGCGTTGCGAAAGCTGGTTTTTGCTGGGCAACCGGCTGTTGGCTCCAGGCGTAAATACCCCAGATGCTGATGAAAAAGTAATAGAGATTCAGTCCGGCTTCGGCGTAGAGGTGGGCCGAGGCCATGAGCCAGACGGAGAGCAGCGTGGAAATAATTCCGGCACCATAGTTCCAGATGCTGCCGCGGCGGGCAAGCAAAACCTGCAAAAGCCCGAAGCTCACCGCCAGCCATTCCATAGCCGAAATAGCAGCGATAGCAGGGCGAAAACTGTCAAAAACGGATTCCGGCGGCATGGAGCCAAAGTTGGGGCTGAAAATAAATTTTTTCTGTTTGGAAATTTTCCGCCGCTGCTTATCTTTGCACTCCTTTCCGAAAGGAAATGGTTCGGTGCGGTAGCTCAGTCGGTAGAGCAATGGACTGAAAATCCATGTGTCGCCGGTTCGATCCCGGCCCACACCACTCTTAAAAAGGCCCTCGCAATAGTGAGGGCTTTTTTATTTTTCGGAAATCCTGATTCCCGGTTTTGTCAATCCTGCGCCGCTATGCTATCCCTTTAAAGCATGGATTATCTTGCCAAAAGACGCTTCTTCATGCCTGCGCACCCATTCAAAAGGATCAAAGTCGAAGCGCGTCCATTGATGTCCGTCATACCGGAAACCATAGTAAGCAGGCGATGATTGTTCCGGGAAACGGAAGGCCAGTAAAAGCCGGTCGCTTCGTTTGGGTTGTAGCGCCACATCAAAAGGATTGCCTGCGTTCAGAAGCCGGTGCAGCGTTTCATAATCTGCTGCCTGACACTCGGCATCCATCTCGACGGGCAGCATAGGCTCGCCTATAATTATCAGATCCTTGTTTTTATCGCGCCGATAAAAAACCCAGTAATGCTTTAGGTTTTCAGGATTGGGAGCCGCGCAGGTGCAGAGGCGGAGTTTGTCAGATACAGTACACATAACAGAAAGGATATTTTCCGGAAATTTATGAAAAAAGGACGCGCCGGATACTGCAACATCTGAAACCGTAAGTACTGACGAGAAATTAGTTGGTGATATAAATCCTACATTTTACGGGTCATTGCGAGGAGGAACGACGAAGCAACCTGCACATTTAACCTGTATGCTGTGCAGGTTGCTTCGCTCTGCTCGCAAGGACCTACAGTTAGCTTAACCGCTAACTAATTGTTTGGAACCGTACTACGCCGCAGCTTCCGCTTCCGCCCCCTTCTCAAACATTTTCACCAAAAATCCCAAAGACATATTGGCCTTCACCTGGTCGTGCGGCACCAGCAGATAGTGCCACGGCTTGCCGCCCACCGTCTCGTTGTACTGCGAAGCCTGCCGGCAATACAGCAGTGCGGCCCTGGCCTTCGACAGCACGTCTTTGTCGTCCACGTCATCGGCCTTCTTGGTTTCCACCATCAGGATGCTATCAGGCATTTCGACAATAAAATCGGGCGTATAATTCCGGGAAGGGCGGCCATAGTTGATGTTGAACTGCCCCAGCGCCGGCTTCAGCCACTTCAGGCAGGCCGGGTCGGCCTCCAGAATAGCCGCAAAATCCTTTTCTGTTTTGCTGTCGAACCGGTAGCGGTTATGACAGGCTTTTAAAAAGCCGGTAAAGACTTTAGACCGAATGGCCGAGGCGGGCTCAATGGTTTCTTTATAATCATAAAGCCGGTCTCCTGTGTCTTTGGCACCCGATGGCTCCTTTATTGTCGAATACGCCTTGCCGGTAATTTTCGTGCTTTCCAAGCCCTCGGATACCAGCTCGTGGTGGTCCATCATCTGCCCGTAAATAAGGTCTGCAATGGGCTTTTTATAGCTCGCTACCACGTTCGCTACCGCTTCTTCGGAAGGCAGGTAGGAACGGAGATGCGCCAGCAGTTGCCCGGTTAGGGCATACAGCAAATCGGCGTGCTCGTCGTAGGAAACCTCGGGCTTGTCCATCAGCAGCAGGATGAGCTGCTCCTGAGGTTTCATTTTTGCGCCGCCCTTCCCATCCGCCCGCAGAATGCTTTGCGCGCCGCTTTGCAACTCCTGACTTACGATATCTTCGGAAGCCGGCTGGAAGTTGATAGCCCGTGTGTTCAGACTAAAATCCTTAAAAACCAGCCGTGTATTCCCCGACGGCACAATGGTGATTCGCGGAATGGGGATGGTGTTATCTACAAGGTTTTTCGCCATGGGCCGGTAGCGTTCCACCGCTTCTGCTGCCTGCGCTGCTGCATACAAATTGCCTTCCTGCTCCAGCTTCTGCTGATAGTTTTTTTGAAAAGCGGCTATATGCGCTTCGGAGGCGAGGCTCTCCACCGAAAAAGAAGCTGCCTGCGGCGCAACCTGATGCAGGAAGGAAAGGATAAATTCGTCCTGCTGAATCTGTACCGCTTCCTTTTGCTGCGCTTCCGGCGGCAGGGTTGCCAGCGCCGCCTTCCGGTCTTCCAGCGCTTGCTTAAGCGGCGAAACGCCGGTTACAATCTCTTTGGGCACTGCCGGCTCGTCGCCATCAATCCGGATGATGTTTTCCTGCCGGATAATGCTGTTAGGCTTGTTGGCCTCGTCGATAATGTCCTGAAACCGGTCGTGCTGCACGATGGTGAGCGTATCGGCGGGCTTGTAGCCCGTGTGCTTGCCATAGGGCAGGCGCAGGCCGCGGCCCAGCGTCTGCTCGGTCAGGGTTTTGGAGGCCGAGGTGCGCAGCGGAATGATGGTGTAGAGGTTGGTTACGTCCCAGCCTTCTTTCAGCATATTGACGTGAATAACGATTTCAATCGTGTTTTCCGGATGCTCCAGATTCAGCAGGCGCTCGATGTTTTCATCTTTCTCGCTCCCGCGCTGGCCGGAGTGGATGTCCATCACTTTTCCTTTATAATTTCCGGAAAAGAAGTCCTCGTTTTCAATCTGCGCTTTCAACCCGGCGGCGTGGGCCGTATCCACCGCCACCACCAGCACAAAGGGTTTTACGGGCGGCAGGCCGCTGTCTTTGGCGTAAACGGCCAGCTCGGCCTTGGTATTTTCGTGAATGCGGATGCCGTCCTGCAGTTTTAAAATATCAAGGTCGGCGGCGGAATATTGGGTCGGGTCAAAGTCTTTCCGGGTGGCCACGGCGGGCATCTTCACAAAACCATCGGCAATGGCTTTGGCCAGACTGTATTCATACACCACGTTTTTAAAACGCGTGTATTTAGCTCCCTGCTGCGTTTGCGGGGTGGCCGTAAACTCCAGGCCCAAAATGGGGTCCAGCTCGTTGATGACCGTCATGCCGCGGTCGGCGCGGTAGTGGTGCGATTCGTCCATAAGCACCACCAAATCCGGCAGGCCAGACAGATAGTTAAAATAGCTCTCGCCCAGGTATTCAGACAGGCGCTTGATGCGCGGCAGGCCGCCCCCTTTGGTTTCGGCGTTTATCTTGGAGATATTAAAGACGTTGATATTGACGCTTTCATACAACCCGCCGCCCGAAAACTGCCCGTAGTTGTCGCCGGTTACGATGCGGGGCGGGGCCTGCGCAAAGTCGGCAATGCCTTTAAAAACGTATTTCGGGTTGCGCGGGTCGGCAAAATCGGCAATGAGCTTGTTGTAGATGGTGAGGTTGGGCGCCAGCACAAAAAAGTTGCGGATGCCATGCTCTTTGTAGAGGTAGGCAATGCAGGCCCCCATCAGCCGCGTCTTGCCCACGCCGGTGGCCAGCGAAAAACACAACGACGGAAAAGAACGCTCAAAATCCACACAGGTGGGGCAGTGCGCTTTTACGGTAGCCAGCATTTGGTCCAGACTGTCGGACTTTTTAGCTTTCAGGGGTTGCAGCAGTTGGTACAATTCATCCAGCAACTGAAGGCTTTGCGCCTGCGGCTGCCGCAGGCTCAGCCGGTTGCTGATAAAGTTTACGGTTTTGTTCATCAGGCGGGGTTGGAAAATAAATCAGCGGGGGTTGAATTTCCGGAAACTTCGGCTGCCGGGGCGGCGGCTTCGGCGGCCAGCGGGCTGTTGATGATGTTCAGGCTGTAATCGTCGCGGCCAAACTCGCAGCGGCGCAGCAGGAAGGCCGGTATTTTCTGAATGTTGATGTTGGGAAAGGCTTTTTCCAGCCCGGCCTCGTATTGGGTGCAGCAGACGAGCAGGCTTTCATCCGGCCCCAGCTCTCCGGCAATGCCCGACAGGATGGCGTGGCTCAGAAAATGGGTGGTGGTGTAGATAAAATCGCTTTCGGAGGAGCGGCCTTGTTTCCAGAAGGTTTGGCCGTCGGGCGCGTACTGAAAGCCTTCCTGCTTGGCCATAGCGGCGGCCAGCATATCGGCGTTGTATTCTTTGGAGATCACCCAGTTGCCAAAAGAATCCCGGTTGAGCAGAGAAGGCGCCAGGGTGTAAAACTTAAAACCGCCGCCGCCTTTCCAGCCCACGGCTTTGGAAATACCGCCCTGCTCCCCATCCACTACGGCTTTGAGGCGCGGGTAGCAATGCGTTTTGGCGTGTTCGCCCAGCTCTATGCCAATCCAGCGCCGACCCATTTTGTGCGCCACCGCCGCCGTGGTTCCGGAACCGAGAAAGGAATCTAGAACGAGGTCGCCGGGTTGGGTGGAGAGAAATAAGATGCGTTCTATAAGACGTTCGGGTTTAGGCGTTGTAAATGGAGCTATTTTATTAAAGCTAAGTTGCTCTCGCTTCGCATCTTGGTTATGCCCTACATCTGTCCATTTCCATATAGTAGATGGCACCGCTCCATTTTCTGCCACTTTAGAAAGTAATCTTTTGAAACGTGGAACCGAATTTTTACCATCTACTCCCCAGTAAACTAAATCGTTTGCCTCGTTCTCCTTATGCCTTTCCTCTGAATATCTCCAAACAGCAGTCTCCTTGGGGAAAACTTCAGCTCCAGTATAAGGATTAGTAATTGAGTAATACAGGTTAGGCCTTTCGTATTTTGATTTATTGCAAGTATAGTTATCAGATTGCCATTCCCCTCTTGGATCATTATCTGGATTTTTATAGGCAGAATTCGATTTATCGGAACGTGGAAGCTTATTTACATTCCAAAAATCCTTATTTTTTGTGTAAACCAAAATATAATCATGATCCACACTTAGACACATAGCATCATTTGACACCGCGTATTTCTTTTCCCAAATCACATTACTTACAAAATTCCGTCGTCCAAACACTTCATCGCAGAGCACTTTGAGGTAATGGCATTCGTTGTCGTCAATAGAAATCCAGATAGAGCCGTCTTCGCTTAAAAGATTCCGGAGGAGCGTCAGGCGAGGTTTCATCAGGTTGAGCCATTGGCTGTGTTCAATGCCGTCGTCGTAGTGTTCAAAGGCGGAGCCGGTGTTGTAGGGCGGGTCTATGTAGATGCATTTGACTTTTCCGGCGTAGTCGGCTTCGAGGGCTTTGAGGGCCAGCAGGTTGTCGCCGTGGATGAGAAGGCCCCCCTCGGTCCCCGCGAAGGGGCGAAGTGCCTCATCCCCCGGCCCCTTCTCCGAGGGAGAAGGGGTGACGGCAGACGAGCCTTCATTTTGGGTGGCTCCCCCTCCTTCATTTTGGGTAG
>DDEO01000015.1:0-22218 GCA_002336725.1 Bacteroidetes bacterium UBA1952
ATCTCCGGCGCGGCGCAGTTCCACAAAGCGTTCGCCATCCTGCACCGGCTCTACGGTGTAGTCGGGTTGGAGTTTACGGGCGGGGCGGGGGATTTTGCCAAAGTATTTATGGACCAGCGCCAGTGTTTTGGCCTCGTCAATTTTGCCGGCTACCAGCACCACGGCATTGTCGGGCTGATAATATTTTTTGTAGAAAGCCTGGAGGTTTTCAATCGGTACGCGCTCGATGTCTTCTTTGGAGCCGATGACCGTGTTGCCGTAGTTGTGCCAGATATAGGCAGAAGCCATCACGCGCTCCATGAGAATGCCGGAAGGGTCGTTTTCGCCACTTTCAAACTCGTTGCGCACCACGGTAAACTCGCTTTGCAGGTCTTTCTGGGCAATAAAAGAGTTCACCATCCTGTCTGCTTCCATATCGAGCGCCCAGTTGAGGTTTTCGTCGGTAGCGGCGAAGGTCTCAAAATAATTGGTGCGGTCGTAGGAGGTCGTTCCGTTGGGCGAAGCGCCATGGGCGGTCAGTTCGGCGGGAATGTTGGGGTGCTTAGGCGTGCCTTTAAACACCATGTGTTCCAGCAGGTGGGCCATGCCGGTTTCGCCGTAGCCCTCGTTGCGCGAGCCTACTTTATAGGTAACGCTCACGGTGATAGTAGGCTTGGAGGCATCGGGGAAGAGTAATACGCGCAGGCCGTTGGGCAGTTCGTATTCGGTGATACCTTCCACGGAGGTAATTTTCTTAATGCCGGCGGTGGAAGGCGTGGTTTCGGAAACACTTTTGGTGGGCGTGCGTTTGGTTTGCGCTTCGGCGTGCGGCGCAGTCAGGCAGGCTGCCAGCAAGGGCAGTATTATTTTAGAAGACTTCATGAGGAAAGAAAGTAGAAATTTATGGGAAAGGTAAGGCGGGAGGACGGAAAATGCCGCGAAGCGGGAAGGAATCGCTACTAACAATTCGCACGGCAGACGGCATCCGGCATTTGGGGGCGTTTCAGAAACACAAACTCATCCCCAGGGGGAAAACCAGAACGGCCCGCAGAAAACCTGTTGTGGGCTGTTTTTCATACCGGGATTTCCGATAAATTTCCGGAAATAAAAGGGAACCTGTGCTTCTAAACAAGAAAAAGCCGGGCAGCACCCCGAAAGGGCCGCCCGGCTGTGGAATTTTCCGGAAAATCTGAGGCTTAGAACCGGAAGGTGAGGCCCACTTTACCGTAGGAAACGCTATAACCCAGCTCGGCAACGGCACCGATTTTAGGCGTAAACATATAGCGACCACCCGCAAAACCACCCAAGAGAACGCGGCCACCATACAGATTGTTGAAACCTGCACTGTTGAAACCGCTTGGTGCGCTGTAAGAAGACATCCAGTAACCGGCTACAAGACCCAGATACAGATCAACTTTGTTGGGATCGCCAATACCATTGAAGTGATAAGCGCCCCGAATACCAAATGGAATAAAGCGGTAAGTGAAATCGCCCAGCCCTGGGTATGTATAGCTCCAGGACATATAGTCCACCTGTGCACCAATAGAGATGTTTTTAGAAACACCATAATCATAGGCCAGACCGATAGGCAGGCCACCGCCGTAACCGGCGCCGAGGCCAACGCCTACGTTTACGAGGCTCGCGCCCTGAGCGTAAACCTGGGCATCAGATTTTTTGCTGAAGCCAAAGGTGGCAGCAGCAGCGAGGAGAAGTGCAAATCCTTTTTTCATAAGAGAAAATTTGGTGAGTGAGAGAAAATGAAATTCAATACAAAGCAAATACGCCGTTATCGTTTTTACAAGTATTTTTCAAAAAATACGCAATTCATCGTATGCCCACAGAACACTTCAAAACAAAAATCCCCTGTACAGGGAATTTTATTATAATAAAATATCTGTTGAAAGCTATCCGAAAGGCTCGCTTTCCGGAATTTCTACCGGCGGCAGCGTTCGCTTCACCAGCACTTTATCAATCCGGCTGCGGTCCATATCTATCACCTCAATTAGCCAGTCGGCCAGTTGGCATTGATCGCCTTCGTGTGGGATGCGCTTGAGGTTTTCTACCACAAAGCCGCCAAGCGTTACAAAATCGCCCTGCGCCTGCTCGCTGTCTTCCAGAGATTCCAGCTCTTCGTCTTTAACGATGACTTTCAGAAAATCTTCAAACGGTATCTGCGCATCTACCAAAATAGAGCCGTCTTCGCGGCGCACGACCTCATACTGAAATTCATTTTCCTCCGAAATATCGCCCACCAGCGCATCAAAGATGTCGTTGATGGTTACCAGACCCTTCACCGAGCCAAATTCATCTACCACCAGCGCCTGATGCACCTTGCTTTCCTTGAAGCGCTCCAGCACACGATAAGCAGTGTTGTTTTCCGGAACGTAGAGCGGCGGACGGGCCAGCGCACGCAGCCGCCGCAGCGCCTCATCAAAATCCACCGTAACAAGGTCTTTGGCGTAGAGATAGCCGATTACTTCGTCCAGCCCTTCTTCACATACAGGATACATATGATGGCGGTGAGTCTCCACTTTTTCGCGCGTAACAGCGAGGTCGTCGTTTACATCCAGCCAGGTAATCTCGGAACGCGGTGTCATCAGCGAAGCAATTTTGCGCTCGCCTAGGTCAAAGGCGTTGTGGATAATCTCGCGCTCGGTGTCTTCCAGCACGCCGCCTTCGTGGCTTTCCGAGACAATCATGCGCAGCTCTTCCTCCGAGTGGATATCGTGTTCGTGTACCGGCTTGATGCCGAAAAGACGCAGCGTGAGGTTGGCAAAACCGTTGAGCAGCCAGATGGCGGGCCGGAAGACCACATAGAAAACCTGCAAAGGCAGGGCCAGACTCAGCGTTGTGGACAGCGGCTTGCGGATGGCCAGGCTCTTGGGTGCCAGCTCGCCAAAGGTGATGTGCATGATGGTGATGGTGGTGAACGCCAGCGCCGTGCTCACACCCGTCAGGATATTTTCCGGAAGCAAGTCGTGAAAAATGCTTTCAAAGACCGACTCGCCCACCCAGCCGAGGCCCAGCGAAGCAAGCGTGATGCCCAGCTGTGTGGCTGCCAGATAGCCGTCGAGGTTGGCCAGAATACTGCGCGCCGCTTTGGAAGCAGCGCCGTTCATGCCCTTGGCTTCCACCTGCGAGTTGCGCACCTTGACGATGGCAAATTCCGCCGCTACGAAGAAGCCGTTCAGTAAGACCAGAAAGAGGGTCAGGAGAATCTTAAAGGCCATAATGCAGCGTGGAATGGGTTACGGAATAAGGCTGCTGCATGAGAAATGAAGCAGCCGTGCTACTGTTCGGGTCATCCATAGGAGGAAAGAAGGGTTTCAAGTTCGGAGAGAATCATGGCCGTAGCGCCCCAGATGAGGGTTCCGTCGTCGGGCAGCCGGTAGGCGGGTGCCTGTAAGACGGTTGGCGGGGCAGATACAGTTTTTATTTCCGCAATAATACGGTTTTGCGGGGCAAAGAGTGCAGAAAGGGGCACTTGCAGGATGCGTTTTACCTCAAACGGGCTTGGATGTAGCGGCAAGGGCGCGGACGCATAGGCCACAAAAGGATAGACGTGAAAGCCGGAAACCGGAATGTAGAGCGCCGTCAGCGACCCGATGACCGAAACCGCACCGGCATCGAGCGCGACTTCTTCGGCGGCTTCGCGCAGCGCGGTCTGCAATAAAGAGGCATCCTCCGGGTCGCGTCGTCCGCCGGGGAAGGCAATTTGCCCGCTGTGCGCCGAGCCATCGGCGGTGCGCTCTATCAGGGTTACTTCAAGCCCGTCGGCAGCCTTTTGAAGAAGTACCAAAACCGCCGATTCACGAGCATCCGCCGGAATATCGGCCTGTGCAGTCAGCTTCCGGCCTGCCATACGCTCATGTGCAGCCGCGCCGGGCAGCACTCTTTGTAAGGCGCGGCGCAACTGCGGAATGTCGGAAAAGACCGGCTCCAAATCAGGTATTTTGGGGTAACAGAAAAATCTCTTGTAAAAGAAAAGAGAAGCCTAAAGGAAAGGCCGAAGTTCCGACAAAAGCATTTGTGTGGGCATCGCACCGCTCTTGCGCCAGAGGATTTTTCCGTTTTTAAAAAGTATCAGCGTCGGCACACCCTGCACCTGATAGGCGGCGGCAGCCTGCTGATTTTTATCAATATCGATTTTGATAATAGAAAGCGAATCGCCGAGTTGCTGTTTGGTTTCCTGCAAAACGGGTGTCATGGCTTTGCACGGGCCGCACCAGGTGGCAAAAAAATCCACCAGTACCGGCTTGTCTGCATTGATGATTTCGCTGAAAGTCTGTGCCATAGGAAGGGAGGTTTTTTTAAGGTAAAAAGAAGTGCTACAAGGTCGTGCCAGATGGCGCTTCGCGCGTAGGAGCCGTTCCGGCGTTGGAGCCTTCGGCTTGGACGCTGACGCTGTTGGACGCTAAAGCTGTTGGATGCTAAAGCNNATCATCCAAGCCGAAGGCTCCAACATTCTCCAAGCCGAAGGCTCCAACGGCGAAGCGTCCAACAACGAAGTATCCAACGCGCGAAGCGCTTTTATGGAATGGTTTTAACCTCTGCGTCTTGTAAGCGTCCCTCTTCCTTCTAAAACGCTTTTGATTATGGCCGTGCATCGTATTTTCCTCTCCTTCCTGCTCCTTTTATCCCCGCTTTTCCTCATGGCGCAAACCAACGAACCGGATTTTTCCAAAGAATGGAAACAGGTAGATAAATACCTCAACGACGGGCTGCCGAAAAGCGCACGCAAAGAAGTGGAGAAGATTTACGAAAAAGCCCGCGCCCAAAAACTGCCTGTGCAGGCGCTCAAGGCGCAACTGTATCTGATAGAAACCACCACGCAGAACGAGGACGACGAAAACGACAATACCGACAGCATGGCCGTGGCGCAGGCCGAAAGCTACAGCCAAAAGGAGCCATTTCCCTACAACGCTATCTGGCACAGCATCGCCGGAACGCTGTATCGCAATTACTACGAAAATCACCGCTGGCAGATTTTTCAGCGCACCCGCACGAGCACCGCGCCCCAGGATTTTCAGCAGTGGGACGCCACCTATTTTGTAGAGGCGATGAACCGCCATTTTAAAGCATCGGTGGAAAAGCCCGAAGCCCTGAAGGTCTATCCCATTGCGCAGTTTGACCCGGTGCTGGAGAAAGGGAAAAATACCCGCGAATACCGGCCCACCCTCTACGATTTGCTTGCCTTCCGCGCCGTGGATTATTTTAGCTGGGAGCAAAAAGACCTGCCCAAAACCGCCGGCGATTTTAAGCTGGCTGACCCGGCGCTCTTTGCCGTAGCGTCGGATTTTAGGAACCGCCGCTTCGCCACCGGCGACACAGCTTCGCCCCACTATCAGGCAGTTTTGCTCTATCAGGACATCCTCAGAACACACGCAGCCCCTCCCCAACCCTCCCCGAAGGGGAGGGAGCAAACCGGCAGTGGAAGTGCGCCTTCGGGAAATGTCATCCCCCCTTCGGGAAATGTCATCCCCCCGAAGGGGGGAACGAGGGGGGCCTTCCTGGATGCCGACCTGCAACGCCTGGAATTTGTCTATCGCAATGCGGTGATTCCCGACAAGAAAAAAAGGTATGAAGCCGCGCTCGAAACCTTTGTGCGCATCCATGCCGACCATCCGCTTGCGGCGCTCGCGGCCTACCGGCTGGCCGTCTCCAAATGGGCCGTTGCGCAGGCAGCAGACGGCGACGAAACACCGGCAGCCGATACCGGAAGTGCGTTGCGCTTGAAGTATGATTTAGAGAAGATTGCCGGAAAATTTCCGGAAAGTGAAGGCGGCATTCTGGCGCGGCAATACCTGCAAAATCTGCAACAACCTTCGCTGAGCGCACAGGCCGAGGAAACCGTAATTCCCGGAAAACCATCCAGGGTTTTGCTTTCCTACCGCAACGTGCCGCAAGTGTGGCTGCGCGTGGTGCGCCTGGATAAAGACTTTTTTAAATCGGGGCAGCGTGAGGACAAAGTAGATGCCGACTGGCTGGCAAAGCAAAAAACAGTTGCCCAATGGACCATGCGCCTGCCCAAAAGCGAAGACTTAAAAGAACACCGCACCGAGATTAAAATAGACGCGCTGCCCGAAGGCGTGTATGGCGTTTTTTATAGCGGCAAAGAATCTTTTTCCGGAAATAACAACATCTTGGGATATGCCGCTTTTACGGTTACGAATCTTTCCATCATTACTCAATCGGGCGGCGGCAACGGGCCTGTCGGCTATGTGCTGCACCGCGAAACGGGCGCACCGGTGGCCGGCGCAACCGCAACGGCCTGGCAGCAAATGTGGCAGAATGGTAAATACGTAACTGAAGCAGTTGGTACGGACGTGAGCAAGGCGGACGGCAGTTTCAATTTTAAAGCAGGAAATGCTATTAGTGGCCTTTCTGTAAACAAAGGCAGCGATGCTTTTTATAACCGGGGCTACTATGGTTTTTATCGGGGCGGAGATGAAAGCCACACCGAAACAAGCGTTTTTTTCTTTACCGACCGCAGCATCTACCGGCCCGGCCAAACCATTTATTTCAAAGCCATTGCGCTCAAACAAAGCGACTACAACCGCAAAGCCGAGGTGCTTTCCGGAAAATCGCTGACCATTACGTTCTACGATGCCAACCGCCAAAAGATTGCCGAACAGGCCCTGACGACCAACGAATTTGGCTCGGTTTCCGGAAATTTTACGGCTCCCCAAAGCGGCCTTACCGGCAGCATGACACTGGAAGCGCGGCTGGAGGGCCAACAAGAAGGCAGCATCAACGTGCAGGTAGAAGAATATAAACGACCGAAGTTTTACGTGCAGCCCGACAGCCTTAAAACGGCGGCTTTTGCGCTCAACGAAGAAGTGAAGCTGACCCTGAAAGCACTTTCGTACTCCGGCGCGGCGGTGGACGGCGCACAGGTGAAATACCGCGTCGTAAGGCTGGCCCGCATCCCGTACTGGTACTGGTGGCGCGGTCGTCCGGCTTCGCCGCAGGTGGAACTGACGCAGGGAACCACGACCACGCGCGCCGACGGCTCGTTTGACGTGTCGTTCTTTACACTGCCGGATGCCAAAATTCCGGAAAGCGCCCTGCCGACCTTTACCTACACCGTTTTTGCCGACGTGAGCGACCAAAACGGCGAAACGCACAGCGGGCAACAAAGCATTTCGGCGGGCTACCGCGCACTGGAACTGCTGGCCCAACTGCCGGAGCAAACCACACGCGAGGCGCTGGACACCATAACCGTTCGCACCCAAAACCTGGCCGGAAACTTCCTGCCTGCAACCGTGAAACTGAAAGTAGAACGCCTGCAAACGCCGGATGTGCTCTACCGCAAACGCCTTTGGGAAACGCCCGATGTGTATGTGATAAGCGAGGGCGATTTCCGGAAATCTTTCCCGCTGGATGCCTATAAAGACGAGGATAATTACCGGAACTGGAAGCCGGCGGAAACGGTTTATGATAACAGCTTTGCCACTACTGAAAAAGGGACAGTGAAACTGCCCGATGTTTTCCGGAAAAACGGCTGGTATGTCTTCACTTTTTCCACGCAGGACAAAGCCGGAAAGCGGGTGGAGCAGAAACAATACGTACACGTCTGGTCTGGTGAAAATGCCGGAAAACCGGGCTTGCCGCTGCTGACCGTTCCGCAAAGCATTACCGCCGAGCCGGGTGAGAAAGTAACCGTAAAAACCGTTTCCGGTGTGGGCGGCGATGCGGTTCTGGAAAGCGTTGAAGGCATTGGCCCCGACGCTGCGCCGAAGTGGATTTCACTGGCCGGCGGGCCATATATGTGGAGCAAAGCCATTACCGAGGCCGACCGCGGCGGGCTTTCGCTGCAATACCTGTTGGTGCGCGACAACCGCGTTTATACCACTACGGCGACTATTGCCGTGCCGTGGACCAATAAAGACCTGGAACTTTCGTGGGAAACCCACCGCGACAAGGTGCAGCCCGGCGCGGCGGAAAGCTGGACGCTCACCGTTCGCGGCGCGAAAAAAGATAAGGTTGCCGCCGAACTGGCCGCCGTGCTCTACGACGCTTCGCTGGATGCGTTTTTGCCGCATCAGTGGAGCCGGCTTTCCCTTTTTGCAAACCATTATCCCCAACGAAACTGGAACACCGGCACGGGCTTTGGAACAGCAGGTAGCCGCAATATTTCTTATATAGAAACAACGTCAATAGCCGGCTACGAGAAGCGGTATGATGCGCTGAAATTCTTTGGGGACTTTGGGGGAACAAACAGGTATTTGTATGAAATGTCTGCTGCGCCCACGAGGGGAAGAGGTGGAGTTGAAAGAATGGTAGTACACGAAATGGCCTCTCAGGTTGCAGACGGGAATGCTGCACCGTCGTTGCTGGGCAATGCAAAAATGGCCGCTGACGCTTCTGCTGAAACGCCGCCGCCGCCCGCCGAAAACGATAAAAATTCCGGAAATCCAACCGACGTTCCGCTGCGCAAAAACCTTCAGGAAACGGCGTTTTTTATGCCGCAACTAACGACCGGCGAAGACGGCTCGGTGAAAATAAAATTCTCTTTCCCCGAAGCCCTGACGGAGTGGAAATTCATGGCCTTTGCCCACACCAAAGACCTGAAAACCGGCACGCTCACCGGCGCGGTAAAAACCCAAAAAGACCTGATGGTGGTGCCCGGACTGCCGCGCTTTTTCCGGCAGGGCGACGCACTGTTTTTATCTGCCAAAATCACCAACATGACGGCGGCAAAAATGACTGGAACGGCCCGCATTCAGATTGTGGACGCGCTGACCGGCCAACCGCTGAACACGCAATTCGGGCTTTCCAACACGGAAGCAACATTTACCGCCGAAGCGTCGGGCAGCACGACCGCGACGTGGAAGCTCTCGGTGCCTCGCAGCCGCTACGAGCCGGTGCTGGTGCGCCTCTCGGCGGTTTCCGGAAATTTCACCGACGGCGAAGAAAATATGCTGCCGGTTGTTACCAACCGCACCCTTGTTACCGAAACCCTGCCGCTGTGGATGAACGGCACGGGTGAAAAATTGGTGGATTGGAATGCGCTGTTGCAATCCGGCAAGAGCAACACGCTGGCCCAACACGCGCTGACCGTGGAATACACCACCAACCCGGCGTGGTACGCCATTCAGGCGCTGCCCTACATGATGGAGTATCCCTACGAATGCGCCGAGCAGAATTTTAACCGCTACTACGCCACTGCGCTGGCGGCTCACATTCTTAAAAAAGCGCCGCGCGTAAAAGAGATTTTCAGCCGCTGGCAAACGCAGGACACCGCCGCGCTGCTGAGTAATCTGGAGAAAAATCAGGAGTTGAAATCAGCCCTGCTCGCCGAGACACCGTGGGTGTTGGAAGCGCAATCGGAGACCCAACAAAAGAAAAATATCGCCCGCCTGTTTGAAACCGCCAAGCTGGCCCGCGAGCTGGAGCGCACGGCGAAAAAGCTGGAAGCCATGCTATTGCCCGAAGGCGGTTTTCCGTGGTTTTCCGGAAATCCGCGCCCCGACCGTTTCGTTACCCAATACATTGTTACCGGCATCGGGCGGCTGCAAAAGCTGGGTGTGGAAGATTACGGAGGCCGCATGAAGCGCATCGCCGACCGCTGCCTGCCGTATCTGGACCGGCAGATTGTGGAAGATTATCAAAATCTGCTGAAATACAAAGCCAATCTGGACGTGCAGCAGATTTCGCCCTATCAGGTGCAATACCTGTATATGCGCAGCTTTTTCGGCAAGATTCCGCAGGGCAAAGAACCGCAGTATTACGCCGGTCAGGCCCGGAAATTCTGGCCCAAATTCAACCCTTTCCTTAAAGGCATGATTGGCCTTTTCGTGCACCGCGAAGGCGACGCTGCCACGGCTGCGACTATCTCTAAATCGCTTTTGGAGACGAGCAATTACAAAGAAGAGATGGGCCGCTACTGGCCTTCGATGCCCCGCTCGTGGTGGTGGCACGAAGCGCCGATTGAAAGTCAGGCGTTGCTGATTGAATTTTTCACCGAGACCGGCGGTCAAAGCACCGTGGACGAAGCGCGTCGCTGGCTTCTCAAGCAAAAGCAAACCCAACACTGGCACAGCACCAAAGCCACCGCCGACGCGTGCTATGCCCTGTTGCGCACCGGCACCGAGTGGCTCAATGCCGAGCCGCAGGTAACGATTACGCTGGGCGACCGGACCATTTCTTCCCAAAACCAAAAGACCGAAGCGGGAACCGGCTACCTGAAAACGCGCATTCCGGGCAGCGAGGTAACGCCGCAAATGGGCCATATCAAAGTAGCCGTGGCCGACGGGCCGAAGGCGGGCGCAAAACTGCCCGTCGGAATGCCCACCTGGGGCGGTGTGTACTGGCAGTATTTTGAGGATTACGACAAGATTGAAGCCGCCGGAACGCCACTGCAAATCCGCAAGGAATTGTGGGTAGAAGAGGCCACCCCGCGCGGGCCGGTGCTGCGTCCGCTGCGCGAAGGCGAGGGTGTACAGGTAGGCGACCGCGTGAAGGCGCGCATTGAAATCACGGTGGACCGCGACATGGAGTATGTGCATCTGAAAGACGCGCGGGCATCCTGTTTTGAACCCATCAATGTGCTGAGCGGCTACCGCTGGCAGGGCGGGCTGGGCTACTACGAAAGCACGCTGGACTTGTCTTCCAACTTCTTTATGAGCTATCTGCCGAAGGGCAAATACGTGTTTGAATACCCCATGTTTGCCACGCAGGCCGGCAATTTTTCCGGCGGGCTGACGACCATTCAATGCCTGTACGCGCCGGAGTTTTCGGCGCATACCGAAGGGATGCGGCTGGAGGTAAAGGGGCGGTAGGGGAGGAGCGGAGCTACTGCTGCTTTTAAACCTATAAGGTTTTTAAAACCTTATAGGTTTTTTTGAGTTTCGCAGGAAGAGGTAAGCTGACGAGCTATTCTTTCAAAAGGCTGAAATAATATCTGGGCTTGAAGTGAAATCTATAGGCCATCAAGAAACATACTTATTCCCCCTGTGGCCAGATGACCTTCCAGTCAAGTTTATGGTCTGAAACGATTATGTTGTTTTCTTCCTTATTCTTCGAGGCAATAACCGGTAAAACCTGGAGTTGCATAATACGGCCTGTTGAAAAATACAATTCTGCCAGCTGTGAATTACAGCAATAGGCACGAATCATTTTCACTTCCTTTTCTTCGTCGCCAAGCTTTTCTGTTGTGTCTCCATCCCTTTTGAAGGGAATGGTTTCGTCCGATGAGAAAATCTCTAGAGGAAGAATGGTACGCTGGGCTATTTTATCATCGTATGACTTATAAATAATCCGGAAGGGGTGATGTTTGTAGGTCTCACATAGGGTCTTGATTTCATTGGCCTTATGAGAATGGGTGATGACAACTTTCTTGTTTTTTTCTTCTCTCTCTCCTTCTTGACTAGGTATCTCTACTTCTTTAAAATCTGGCAAAACGCTCAGGTATCCGCGTCGTCCGCCTTCAGAGTTTGTTTCCCAAGACCTTTCTAATGCATGTACCTGATAGATTGCAGAGGCGTTGATGGTTTCCATTTTGTTATAGAGATAACACTTTACAAGCAGAAAATATTGGCCCGCCACGTAGTTGATTGCTTTCGGAACGCCGATGGAAACAAGGTCTTTCCCTTCTGAACCTCTTATCCAGACAAACGAACCGTTCTCAATAAGTTGAATTAACTCTTGAAGAAGTGCCTGCGGAACCGGATTCAACTTTGCCAAAGCGCTCTCCGGCAGTTGGTGTTCAGAAAATTTGTCTTCCTTCTCGTTGTAGTATTTCACCTTAACGAACCGACTCGCACGCCACCGTTTTGTTTTTCCGGTTTTGCTGTCAATAAGCGGTTCTGAAGCCTTGCTGGCGCAACTGCCGATGATGGTCAGCGGCGGACACACATGAGCAAGCGCCGCTCTGAAGTCGCCATGCTCTGCTTCCTTTCCGTCTCTCCACTTTTTACTTACCTGTATCTTTTCAGCCTCACAGGAGCTTGTAACCAGCGTAACAGTATCACCGATTTTCCATTTTCCTTTGTCAGGACTGAGGCGTTTTATTTGGTTACAGCCTTCTACAGCGCGTAAGACTTTGCAAGGAAACCAGTTTTGCTCAAAAGCACAATGCTTCGCCGAATACCAGACACACAAACACTGATAGGATTGATTGTGCTCGTGGTAAGCGCCGCTTTCCGGGTGTGTGAACTCCGTTTTTTCAAGCGCAACTTCAATGACAACCATCATTGGTGGTACAGCGGCAGCGTGGCCCGCCAAATACACCGTTTTTGCATGGCCGTGGTCAAAGAAAGGGTGCGAACCTAATACCACAATACTGCCTAACGCAATGGGCGGCTTTGGTGTTTCAGTAACTGGCTCTTGGTAAGCAGGCAATGCCATAAGCGAAATAATTTGTCGCTAAGCTAACAGCCATGTTCCAAAAATCATAATTTCGGCCCGCCCTGCAGGGTATCATTCATTGAGGCCAGACAGTTGATAAGAATCGCAAGAGGGCCTACTCAAGCCCTGACCCTATTTTGAAACAGAGATAGGGGTTTGACATTCAGGTTAGAAATCTCCCTTTTCTGGCTGGTAAGTGTATGCCGCCATACACTTACCAGGAGCGTAAGGATACTCGTTGTGCATGTGAGTAGTTCACATAACAATATAATCGTCTCCTTGTTCATCTGGTTTCAGCTTTGTTTTATTCAAAATTCCGTGTTCCAAGTATTTGGAGATTGGTTCGGCCCGTTCCGGGTGTATGTCTGAATCTGCCTTTTTACGTAAAAGCCCTGCAGGGCACTTTTGTATGCATTCCCAACAGCCGAAGTGGAAAAAGCCCCGTGGATATCTTCATTTGACTCCTGGTCTCTCCGCTGCCTCTATTCCGCAGATTATAAAACAGAAGGTAGAAAACCATGACTACGTGGCGCGACATGCGTTTATGCCGCTGCTTCACGTGGTGCTCCGGCAGCGGCGTTTTAAAAAAGGCAAAGAGGGCAGCCGAAAAGCGCATTCGCATTGGGAAAGCGGCGTAAAGAAAAGCACAGCGAAAGAACGTCCGCTCCATTATGCCGCCCATATAGACGCGCTCATCTTTGGCAAATATTCCGAAGAGTTATCCATAAAATATGAAGAGAGGTTGGCCGCAAAACCGATGCTTAGCAAGGCCATAACCGCCTACCGGAAAATCCCTACACCTGAAAATCCTCTCAAAAACAAGAACACAATTCACTTCGCCAAAGAGGTTTTTGAGGAAATAAAAAAGCGCTGCGCGGCATCCGGCGAATGCACTGTAATGGCCTTCGACATCAAAAGCTTTTTCCCCTCTCTCAATCATGAGCGCCTGAAAAATGAATG
This sequence comes from Bacteroidetes bacterium UBA1952, assembly GCA_002336725.1. Taxonomy (GTDB): domain Bacteria; phylum Bacteroidota; class Bacteroidia; order Chitinophagales; family Chitinophagaceae; genus UBA1952. The sequence continues at coordinate 13,291 of DDEO01000015.1, forward strand.
GGCAAAACTCCTTGGCGTAGAGCGCCTACCAGCCGACCATTACAACGTTTTCAAAGCCGCCACGCGGTTTTCCTACATTTATCTCAACGATTTGAAGGCAGGGGCGCGGGGCGAATGGGATGAAGCGGCATTGGAAAAAATACGGCGTGAAAACGGTTACAGCAGCCTTTTTGCATCCTACAAAGATTTCAGGGAGCAACTCCGGCAAAAAAAGTTTCAGTTGCATAAATATCCATTCATACATAAAGAAACCAAAAAGCCTATTGGCATTCCGCAGGGACTTCCCATAAGCACGGTGCTGGCGAATATGTATCTAAGCGAGTTTGACGAGCGAATGATAAGCACACTCGTTATAGATAGAGGCGCTTTCTACCGAAGATACTCCGACGATATTGTTGTTATTTCGGAAGGTTCGGACGTTGATTTCGTGGAGGCCTTTGTAAAAAGCGGCATTGAGCAATCCGATTTGCAGATAAGCGACGAAAAAACAGAAGTTTTTCAGTTCAGGCATGATGCTAACAATACCGGAAAGGCCAAAATTACTTGCAGCATCCGGCAGGCAGACGGCTCTTTCAAAGCCGGTAAAGGCTTTAGTTATCTGGGCTTCACATTTGACGGTCGGCATGTCCTTATCAAAACGGCTAATATCTCAAAATACTACCGAAAGCTCATCAAGTCCGTTAAAGCCAAAGCGCGTTTGGCGCTTATTGCACATCAGAAAAATCCGACTGTCGGCCATACTCTTTACACGCGTCAGTTGCTGCGGTTAATTGATCATCAAAGACAACAGCGCCAGAAAGTAAAGGCTGATGCCAAATGCCTCAAGCCCACGCACTTGCATGGCTACCAGTATGTAGTAACAAAGAAAGAGGCGCGGGCGAAAGGGTCTTTTCTAAGCTATGTGAAGCGTGCCAGCGTCATTATGGACGAACCAGCGATTGAGCAGCAGGTGCGGAATCGCAGAAGGGTATTAGGTCAGGCTGTGCGGCGGCATTTTTTGAAAAAGCGCCCGGTGGACTAAGGCCAAATTCGGCAACCGCTAGTGTAAAGTCAAGTCAATATCGTCGGGTTGAGCCTCACCCCCGGCCTCTCTCCGAAGGAGAGGGGAGCCAAAACAACCGACTATTTCACCTTGACTAACCACTAGACTTTTGGAGAGATTATCCACGGCCTATTCTTCCTGCAAAAGCGCCACCACCCACTGTCTTCCCACCGTTCCTCTGCCAACAGCAACCCGGTCGGCAGGATTTTTGAAAAAATTTCTTCTTTCGTTTCGCTGCTGCTTATTACCTTCGCGCAAATATTTTTGAGAAGTCATGTTCGCAATTGTAACGATTGCCGGTCAGCAATACCGTGTTCGCAAAGATCAGGAGATCTTTGTTCATCGTCTCCCCGGCAACCCTGGTGATAAAGTCGCTTTCAGCGACGTGCTGATGACCAGCGCCGACGGCACCCTGAAGTTCGCCGATATGCCTGCCGTGCAGGCCGAAATCATTGACCACCTGAAAGGAGACAAGGTCATCGTGTTTAAAAAGAAACGCCGCAAGGGCTATCAGAAAATGAACGGACACCGTCAGTATCTGACGAAAATCCGTATCAACGAGATTGCCTGAGACGCAAATCTTTTCCCCCTCTAGTTTTAATCAGAAAAATTCTACCTTAGTACCATGGCACACAAGAAAGGCGAAGGCAGTGTAAAGAACGGCCGCGACTCGCACAGCAAACGACTGGGCGTTAAAATCTTCGGCGGTCAGCCTGCTATCGCCGGAAACATCATCGTTCGGCAACGCGGAACCGCATTTCACCCCGGCGCAAACGTTGGCCTCGGCAGAGACTTTACCATCTTTGCACTGACCGACGGAATCGTTCAATTCCGCAAAACCCGGAACAAGACTTTAATCTCTGTTCAGGAAGTAGCCGCTACCACAACCACCGAAACAGCCGAGGCTTAAAAACCTCCGGCTGTTTTGCCGTTTTAGAAGGACCCCTCTTTAAATTCACCCATAAATTCACAACCTTATGGCAACCCCTAAGAAAGCGGCTACGAGCAGCAAAACGGCGGCTCCGGCAAAAAAAGCAACGGCAGCCCCGAAAGCAAAGGCCGCCAATAATGATGTGGCTCCTCTAAAAACGGCTCCTAAAACCGCCGCACCAAAAGCCGCCAAGGAACCGGTGGCTCAAAAGGCTGCGGACAAAAAAACGGCTGTGGTAGCCCCCAAAGCCGCTCCTGCCAAAGCGAAAACGCCCGCAAAGGCCGCTTCTAAAAAAGAAGCCGCACCCGCGAAAAAAGAAGCACCCGCCAAGGCTGCTACACCCGCAAAAGCTGCACCGGTGAAAGCTGCCGCTTCTAAAAAAGAAGCCGCACCCGCGAAAAAAGAAGCACCCGCCAAGGCTGCTACACCCGCAAAAGCTGCACCGGTGAAAGCCACCGCTTCTAAAAAAGAAGCCGCACCCGCGAAAAAAGAAGCACCCGCCAAGGCCGCTACATCCGCAAAAGCTGCACCGGTGAAAGCTGCCGCTTCCAAAAAAGAAGCTGCGCCCGCGAAAAAAGAAGCACCCGCTAAGGCTGCTACACCCGCAAAAGCTGCACCGGTGAAAGCTGCCGCTTCTAAAAAAGAAGCTGCGCCTAAAGCACCTGCCGCTAAAAAAGAAGCTCCTGCCGCTAAAAAAGCCGCAGCGCCTAAAAAATCGGCTGCACCTGCCAAGTCGGCAACGCCGGCGAAGAAAGGCACTGTTAAGAAATAGGCTTTACCTAACCGCATACAAACCTGACAAAAGGAAGCTGTTCACAACCGGCTTCCTTTTTTATTTAAGGCTGTGTATGAAATTTGCACTTTAATGGTGTCTTATCCGGAGATAATCAACACTGTAATTTCCGGAAAAATATTCGCTTATGAACGCTTCTCAAATGCCCGAACAGGGGCCTTCCCGCAAAGAAATGGCCGGTGCAAAATTCCGGGCCATCCTCAACCTCATTATGGGTACGGTGTATATCCTGCTCGGCATTGTGGTCGTGGTCTATCAATACTTCGGCTCTTTTGAACTGGGGCCGGTGCTGGCCTATTTTTTGGGTGGTCTTTTTATCCTCTACGGCGCATTCCGCATCTGGCGCGGCTCGCAGGAGCTGAAGCTATTGCGCGGCTCTTAAGCCGCTTTAAGGCACTTTCCGGGTCGGATTTCCGGAATTTTCCTAACAGACGCGCCCAACAGTCGGCACGCGTTCTTTTGAATATTAAACAGAAAAAAATGGCTTCTCTTTTTCAAACACTGGCGTTTCTGAAAACCCGGGCTTTGCCGGCGGCAATGGCGATGAGTCTTTGCGCCTGTGGCAACGATAAAAAGCCCGATCAGCCCACCGATACGCTTTCTTCCGGAACCATCGAGATTTCGGTGGACGAAACTTACCGACCTGTGATCGAGGAGCAGAAGAAAGTATTTGACTCCTCTTTTCCCAATGCGCATATTACCGTCAACTATAAGCCGGAAGCGGAATGTTTTGGAGATTTGATAGATAAAAAAGCCCGTCTGATCCTCGTAACCCGGCAGCTCTCGGCGGAAGAAAAGCAGGCTTATCTGGATCGTAAAATGGTAACCACTTCGCTGGATCTGGCCCGCGACGGCGTGGCGCTCGTTACAAGCCGCGAGGCGAAAGACTCTATTTTTGTGATGCCACAACTCAAGGGCATCCTGACCGGAACCTACAAAGACAAGATTACCGTTGTGTTCGACAATGCCGGTTCCAGCACGGTGCGCTTTATTCAGGATTCTATCCTGCACGGCGAGAAACTCGGCCCCAATGTTTTTGCCGCCGGAAGCGCCGATTCGGTGATTGAATATGTAAAGAAAAACCCCGCTGCCATCGGTTTTGTAGGAATGCCCAATGTGTTTGACGGGATGGAAGATTTCCGGAAAGACATCCGTGTGGGCGCGATTAAAAACGACTCTACCGGCGAATTCCTCAAACCCTATCAGGCCTATGTGGCGCTGCGAACCTATCCGCTGACCCGAACGTTATATTATATCAACCGCGAATCGTATCCCGGACTCGGCACGGGTTTTGCAAACTTCCTGGCCAAAGAGCGCGGACAACTTATTTTCCGGACTTTTGGCCTTTTCCCACTGCGCATGAACGTGATTATCCGCGATGCCAACGTCAATAGTTCCGGTATTTAAGAAAGCATTTCTAAACCCGAAGACCTGCTGTGGGTCTTTAAAAAAAATCATTTCTTGCCTGCTTTGGCAGGTCTGTTTTATCTGCTTATGACTATTCAGAAATTGAAGAAATCCCTGCTGCTGCCGGCTTTTGCGCTGGCGCTGACCACCGGTGCGTTTACCGCGCAGGCTCAAAACACATTGCAGGACGGCGTGAAAATGCTGCAATACGAACGCTACGAGAGTGCCCGCAAGGCCCTGGCCCCGCTGGCCGGCGATGCCCGCGCCAATTATTATCTCGGCCTGGCCGAGCTGGGCGCCGAAGATTATAACGCAGCCCGCGCGGCTTTCGCTAAATTTCCGGACGATGCCGCCAATATTGCCGGTATGGCCAAGCTGGCGTTTGCGCAGGGCGACAAGGCCAATGGCAACCGCCTGGCGGAGCAGGCTGCCGGCAAGGCGACCAAGAAAGATGTAGAGCCGCTGCGTTTTGCTGCGGATGCCTTTTTGCAGGGCGGCGATGCACAGCGGGCGGTGGATCTCTACAATAAATTTCTGGAAAAAACCGACGACCCGAATGTGCGCGTGGCCCTCGGCGATGCGTATCTGAAACTGCCGGGCGGCGCAGGTCAGGCGATGACGGCGTATGAAAAAGCCGTTGCCAAAGACCCTTCTAACTCGCTGGCTTATTCGCGCATTGGCTCGGTGTGGTATGCGGCCAAACGCTATGACCTGGCGCTGGAAAACTACGGCAAGGCCAAGGAAGCCGACAAGCAAAACCCGCTCCCCTACCGCGATCTTTCCAACGCGTATTTCTACAGCGGCAGCTATCAGAACGCCCGGAAAAACATTGAGGAATACCTGAAATACTCCGACCGCTCGCCGGAAGACGATCAGCAATACCTCAACCTGCTGTATCTGACCAAAGATTATCCGGCGACGATTTCAAAAGCCAACGAACTGCTGGCTTCGGGCAAGAAAAGCCCCGGCTTGTATGGGATGCTGGCTTATAGCCAATTAGAATCCAAAGACGCGGCCAACGCGCTGACCAATGCCCGCCTGTATCTGGCGATGCAAAAGCCTAACAAGCTCTACCCGACCGACTATATGAATATGGGCCGGATTATGTTGCTCAACAACATGACCGACAGCGCCAATTATTACTATCAGATGGCGGCGGCGAAGGACACTTCTGCCAACAAATCGGAGACTTACCGCAAGCTGGCCGAGGCGTTTAAGGATGCCAAAGATTATCCGCGCAGTGCCGAATGGTATGGCCGCATGATAAAGGAATACCCGGAAAGCCCGGCGATTGACTACTTCTGGGCGGGCGCAATGGCCTATTACTCCAAGGACTATCCTACAGCCGAAAAAGCCTTTCAGGCGATGGAGACCAAATACCCCGATCAGCCTTCGGCTACCTACTGGCGCGGACGGGTAGCGGCGGCGATGGACGAGGAAGGCAAAGCAGGACTGGCAACGCCTTTTTATGAAAAATGGCTGGGCACGACCGCCGAGAAAAAAGATGCCGACCTGATGCAGGCTTATCAATACCTGACGCTGTATTATTATAACAAAGGTGATAAGGCGAAGATGAATACCTATCTGGACAAAATCACCACGATTGAGCCGGATAACGGCTTTGCCAAGCAGATTAAAGCCGCTTCGGCGAAGAAGAAATAGCGTGTTTTTTCCGGAAATTTCCGGAAACGAAGAACATAAAAAAACACCCGTCAGGTTTCCGGAAACCTGACGGGTGTTTGGTATGAATGATAGCGCCTTTTCCGGAATTTTTTAATCCCGTCCGTGATTCCCAAATGTCCGCTCTTTTTGTCCACGGCTGCGGGGCAGTGGGTTGGCGGTGTTTTCGGCATAGCGGCGGCGCTGACGGATGCGCTCGATGCACTGAAACAATGCTTCGCGCAAAGAAGTGGCATCGGCAATGCCTTTCCCGGCAATGTCGAAGGCCGTGCCGTGGTCGGGCGAGGTACGCACGACCGATAGCCCGGCGGTATAGTTCACGCCGCCGTCCACCGCCAGTGTCTTAAACGGAATCAGCCCCTGATCGTGATACATGGCCAGCACACCGTCGAAAGCGGCATAGCTGCCACGTGCGAAAAAGGCATCCGCCGCATAAGGCCCGAAAGCCAGCATCCCGCTTTGCTGCAGGCTGTCAATTACGGGCTTCAAAACGGTTTGTTCTTCGGTGCCAATCGTGCCGCCGTCGCCGGCGTGGGGGTTGAGGCCCAGCACGGCAATGCGCGGCTTGTCGATCCCAAAATCCTGCACCAGCGTATCGCGGAACAGGCGCAGTTTCTGCAACAGCCGCTCCACCGTCAAATTTCCGGAAACCGCCGAAACCGGGATATGCTCGGTAACCAGCGCCACGCGCAGGGCTTCGTCGTGCAGCACCATCAGCACACTTTTAGCATCGAAAAAATGCTGCAAAAACGGCGTGTGGCCCGTAAAGGGAAAATCCTTCGACTGCGTGTTGGCCTTGTGTAGCGGGGCCGTTACCAGCCCGTCGAGGTGGCCTTCCCGGAGGCACTGCGAGGCCACCTGAAGCGAGCGCACGGCATATTTTCCGGAAATTTCGGTCAGCGTACCGGGCTGAATCGCAACCGCTTCATCCCAGGCCGTAAACAGGTAATTATAGCCCGCTTCTAACCCTTCCAATGATTTTACCGCCCGAAACGAAACCGGTTCTTCGGTAAATTTCCGGGCGTTGTAAAAGGCAATGGCTTTTTCGGAGGCAAAAACCACCGGAATGCACTGATGCGCAATACGCGTATCGGCCAGCAGCTTCAGGATGATTTCTATCCCGATGCCGTTGAGGTCGCCGCAGGAAAAACCAATGACCGGCAAATCACCGGAAATCAGGGGTGTCGGGGCTTTCACGAAGGCGGGATTGTTTTTAAAAGAAGGCTGCAAGGGAATATCAGGGGGTTGAAGAGCGCAAAAGTACAGCCGCGTCCTACTGTGCCGCTCGCGCCGTGAGGAAATCAAGCAGCATCCGCAGGCCAAAGCCCGTGCCGCCCACGGTTTGGTAGCCGCGTTTGGCCGTCGCAAAGCTCACGCCGGCAATATCGAAGTGCATCCAGGGATAGGCGATAAAATGCTCCAGGAATTTTCCGGCTGTAATGGCCCCGCCGCTGGGGCCGCCTACGTTTTTGATGTCGGCAAGGTCGCTTTTAATCTGCGCCCCATATTCGTCCCACAGCGGATATTCTACCAGGCGTTCATACTGGCGCTCGCCCGCTGCTTTCAGGGCTGTTTTTACGTCTTCCGCTGCCGTGCCCATACAGACAATGCCATGTTCGCCCACAGCCGCACTTGCCGCGCCGGTAAGGGTGGCAAAGTCCAGCACCAGTTCCGGGTTGTAGCGTTTGGCCCAGTGGAGCGCATCGCCGAGTAGCAGGCGGCCTTCGGCATCGGTGTTGAGCACTTCCACCGTCGTTCCGCTATACATCGTAATCACGTCGCCGGGAACGTAGGCGTTTTCGCCGGGGCGGTTGTCGGTGGCGGGTACGAGGGCAATGATGTGGAGCGGCAGGTTCAGGCGGGCGGCGGCTTGCAGGGCTGCGCCCACGAGTGCGGCACCGCTCATGTCGCTTTTCATGCGGTCCATGCTGTTGGGCGTGGGTTTCAGCGAGAGGCCGCCGGTGTCATACACCACGCCTTTGCCCACCAGCACAATCGGGCGCTCGTTTACCGCGTCGTTGGGTTTATATTCCATCACCGTAAAAGTCGGCGGGTCCTGCGAGCCGCGATTGACGGCCAGAATGCCGCCCATGCCTTCTTTTTCGAGGTCTTTTTTGCCCAGCACCTTCACCTTGAAGCCGCTGTCTTTGCCCATCTGTTCAAAGGCTTTGGCGAGGTCTTTGGCCGAGAGCGAGGCGAGCGGCTCGTTTACGAGTGTGCGGGCGGCATACACCGCGTCTGTTATGATTTGCAGTTTTGCGACTTCGCCGGGCTGCGCGGCACCTTTTTCAAAAGAAATGCTTTGCAGCGTATGGCGATTTTTGGAAGGCTCCGATTTGTATTTCAGAAACTGATAGCTGCCGAGTGCCAGTCCTTCGGCCACGTGGATGGCGGCGGCTTCAAAAGACGACAGATTGGCGATGGAAATTCCGGAAATCTTCCCTGCTTCGATGCGCGGACAGAGTTCGGCTCCTTTCTTGCGCAGCTTTTCGGCGAGGGCCTGCGGCGTGTCGCATTTGGGCAGCGGAATGAAAAACAACGTGTGGGTGTAGCGATTCAGAGCCATGATGCCCGCGTCGTCTTTCAGGAGCCGGTGCAGATAATCGGTTTCGGCTTCCGAAAGGCCTTCCGGCAACTGCGGATTTTTGGTATTTTCAATGATAAAGACGAGGTCTTTTTTCGAAGGCTTGCTCAGCAGCTTAAATTCCATTCTCAAAAGTACGGACGGCGGAGGCTTGTGCTCTGTTTCCTGTTTTATAGGTCGGTTGATGAGGGTTGATTGTTGTTGATAAGGGTTGACGCTTGTTGATTATTGTTGATGAGGGTTGATTATTGTTGATAAGGGTTGATGCTTGTTGATTATTGTTGATGAAGGTTGATTATTGTTGATTATTGTTGATGAGGGTTGATAAGGGTTGATTATTAGGCTTCTTGCGAAAGTCGTTTCATGCAGCATTTTCGTTGCTGTGTAGTACGCCCCCAATCTTGATTATTCTGTGTTGTGGAGATGGCGAGCTTGACCCTTGATACCGACAACCCGCATTATAGAGATGGCGGGTCAAGCCCGCCATGACG
>DDEO01000015.1:22274-35478 GCA_002336725.1 Bacteroidetes bacterium UBA1952
TGAAAAGCGGTAACCCGCAATCTCGATTATCTGTGTTGTGGAAATGAAGGGGTAATTTATAATTTTATTTTGTGTATGTGCCAACCATAGCAACGGTAGAAGTATCAACCGAAAGGGAATAAATAGACTTTCGCAAGAGGTCTATTGTTGATGAGAGTTGATGGCTCAGGGTGACACGATTTGATGGCTTTTTGTTACTCCGGAACGGGGGTTTTTCTTTTTAATGGATTTGATGGGGGCGGTGATCCAGACAGATTTTCACGGAATCCGGCAGGCATTTTTACCCGCTTTTGCTTTGCAAAGACCCAGGCAGGGCGACAGATACGAAGCGCCAAAATTTGGGTTGTAGAGTAGATTTTATATAAAAAAGTCCCGTAGGGTTGCAAGAACCCTACGGGACTTTTCCAAACCTGATATCTGCTATCCTCCGAAATAACAATACCATCATGTCCGGCTTCATCGGCATTGCACTTTATTCATATCCCATCTTTCATCTTTCATCTTTTGTCTTTCGTCTCCGCTTCTACTGTGGACACTTCAGGTTGTAATCCCAGGCGGTGCCGCTGCCGGTGCAACCCGAAACATACACCTCTACATTCTTACTGCTGGCTTCAACCGGAATGGTGAAGGTGCCGCTGGAACCAACAAAACCCGGAAGCGGCGAACTGCAAGGACAGAGCGGCGGCGGCGGTGCAATGGTGGTTCCGGTACCGGCTTTCCATTTGCCATCCACAAACACGTCAATACGGTCGGGGATGCTATAAGTATTCCAGGTGATGGCCACATTGCCGGCTTTGCCGCCCAGCGCATGGAGCGTTTGCGTAATCCCGGAGCTGCCGCTGACAGTGGCACCGGTAGTGGCACAGTCATAAGGCTTTTTGATTTGCACCGGAACGGTCAGCGTTTTGCTGCTCACAATTTCGCCTTTAGCATTCTGGAGCAATACCCGAATCTGGAAATTGCCCTGCATAACGCTTTTGGGAATGGTCATCGGCACAAAGAAGGTTCCGGCAGTTCCGGCATTGGAAGCATCAAAAACGAAGTAGCCCGTTGTGGAGCCTTGAATCAGCAGCAACACTTTGGTAAAGGCTTCCGAACCCTGAAAGACAATCGGCAGGTAGGTGGTAGAGCCGCCGGTACTCACGGTCAGCGACGGGTCATAGTCCACTCTTACAGTATTGGTAGAAGCTCCCGTAGGCCAGTCGCCGGTTTGGCGTTTGGCAGAGCCAAAAGAAATAACCTTCATCAGCGAGTCTGCGTTTGCCGGGTTGATGGAGTAATCGGCGTAGGTAGGCGCGGCGGGCGCAACGGACGGGTCTTCCTTCTTACAGGAAGTGGTTTGGAGCATTCCGGCGATCAGCAGGGCGCTGGTGCAGGCGTAAAGCAGTTTGCGTTTCATGACATTGATGTTTTAAGGGTGAAAACGATACTGCAAGATTACGGTTGCTTCATAGCCGTTTACAATACGATGATCTGCGTATTTTTAGCCTCGGTTTGCATCCAATTTTCCGGAAATCGCCGATTCCGGCACACGGCAGGGAGCATCAAAAGTTACGGCTGAAAGCGGGGCATAATTTTTAACAACCCTTTTTTATGATCTACAAACAAAACGACGCAACAAACAACCGTCCCGAAGGCAGCCGCCCTTTAGAGGCCGATTATATTTCGCTTTCTTTCGCAGAGCGTATCGCGCAACTGAAATCTGAAAAAGCCTGGGCAGAAGGCGACCGCAACGCCATTACGCTCCTGCATCATCCGCGCCTGCGACTGGTATTGATGGCCATGCGGGAAGGCGCATGGATGAATACGCATACAGCCGATGGCCCGATTACCATTCAAACACTTGAGGGCGCAATCGAAGTGGAAGTTTGCGGCAAACATTTTCCGCTCCTTTTGCAGGAAGCTATTGCCATCGAAGGACGCGTGCCTCATAGCGTAAAAGCCCTGTCGGAAGCCGTTTTCCTGCTGACACTCGGCCCGGGCGAGCAAGATACTTTTTAGGCTGTACCGAACGGAAGGGAATAAAAAAACCGGAAAGGGCCACGCCTTGCCGGGCTTTTTCCGGTCTTGGCAGGCCGGATTTCTATAACCGCGCCGCCGCCACCAGCCGTTGCGTATAAGGATGCTTCGGATGATATAAAACAGCATCGGCAGTGCCGCTTTCTACTTCCTTTCCGGCCTGCATCACCAGCACCCGGTCGGCGATGTAATGAACCACCTGAAGATCATGGGAGATAAACAGATAGGAAAGCCCCATATCCATCCGCAGGTCTTGCAACAGGTTGAGAATTTGTGCCTGCACGCTCACGTCGAGGGCCGAAACGCTTTCATCGCAGATGAGTATTTCCGGCTGTAGGCTGAGGGCGCGGGCAATGCCGATGCGCTGTTTTTGGCCGCCGGAGAACTCATGCGGGTATTTATTTCCGGAAATCGACGGCAGGCCCACCCGCTCCAGCAGTTTGCCGGCTTCGATGCGCGCCTGGCGTGGGCCGTGCAGCCTGTGGGCAATCATCGGCTCGGCAATCGCGTCGAGCACCGTCATCCGGGGATTGAGCGAGGCCGCCGGGTCCTGAAAAACCAGTTGGAGTTTCCGGCGCAGTGCTTTTTGAGTTTTGGAATGAAGGTTCTTAAAATGCGTTTCGCTAATTGTTATCTGCCCGTCGCTTATCGGTGCAAGCCCCATCAGTGCTTTGGCTACGGTACTTTTACCACAGCCGCTTTCGCCCACCAATCCCAGCACTTCGCCTTTTCGCAGGGTAAAAGAAAGCGCCTCCACTGCCTGGAAAGCGTTTTTTTCGCTGCCATAAACAACCGACAACTTTTCTAAGGTCAGAACAGGCGGGGCCGCTTCAAAATTGAGGGGCAGATCCAGCAGGAGTGGGGCGCTGTTTTCCGGAATTTTTGCCAGAAAATCGGCTACCTGCGGCAGTCGCCGGCCCTTGTTTTCCGGATTTGGGCGGCATTGCAGGAGTGCCTGGGTATAGGGATTTTCGGGCTGGCAGAACACTTTCTCCGCCGGGCCATATTCCAGAGTCTTCCCCCGAAAGAGCACCAACACCTCGTCGGCCATTTCGCGGGCCAGCGCCAGGTCGTGGGTGATGAAAAGGAGGGCCGTAGCGGTTTCGGCCTGTAAGGATTGGAGCAGCCGGATGATTTCCAGTTGCACGGTAGCATCGAGCGCGGTCGTTGGCTCGTCGGCTATCACGAGTGCGGGGCGGTTGCAGAGCGCCATTGCGATAATCACGCGCTGTTTCTGGCCGCCGGAGAGCTGATGCGGATAGCGGTCGTAGAGTTTTTCGGGCGTGGGCAACTGCACCTTTTGAAGCCATTCGGTAGCCTGCTGCCGCGCCATTTTTCCGGAAACAGACGTGTGTTGCCGCAGCGCCTCGGCAAGCTGACTGCCCACTGTCATCAACGGGTTGAGGGCGCTCATCGGCTCCTGAAAAACAAGGCCCGCCCGCCGCCCCCGTACATATTGCCACTGTCCTTTCGAGAGGCGCAGCAGGGCGATTTTTTCATCGGGAACCGACAGCGTAATGTCGCCGGAAACCCTTGCGCCTTTGGGCAAAAGGCCCATAACGGCCAGCGCCGTGAGCGATTTTCCAGAACCGCTTTCGCCCACGAGCGCCAGCGTTTTTCCGGCAGCTATCGAAAAGGAAAGATGTTCCACTACCGGTGCAGCTTCGCCAAAACGGATGGAGAGATCGGCTGTTTGGAGGACGGGTTGCTGGGACAACATAAGTTCTTGAGCCATTCCTGAACAATGGGAACGGCAATTCGCAGACGGACGTGTCAGGGCTGTTTTTTTTAGAAACGCAGGTGTCGCACCGTAGCGCCCTGATTGATGAGCTGCCGCAGCGAATCGATGCCGATGCGCAGGTGGAGGTCCACATAATTCTTCGTAACGGTGAGGTCGCTCTGCGTCGTTTTAACGCCTTCGGGTGTCATGGGCGAATCCGAAACGAGGAGCAACGCGCCGGTAGGAATGTGGTTGGCAAAGCCGGTTGTGAAGATGGTAGCCGTCTCCATATCAATGGCCTGCGCCCGGACGCGGCGGAGGTATTCCTTGAATTTATCGTCGTGTTCCCACACGCGGCGGTTGGTTGTATAAACGGTACCTGTCCAATAATCCCGCTCATAATCCCGAATGGTTGTAGAGATGGCCTTTTGCAGGGCAAAGGCCGGCAGCGCCGGAACCTCTGGCGGGAAGTAATCATTACTGGTCCCTTCTCCCCGGATGGCAGCAATCGGCAGGATGAGGTCGCCGACCTGATTTTTGAGGCGCAGCCCGCCGCATTTCCCCAGAAATAAAACCGCTTCCGGGTGAATGGCGCTCAGCAGGTCCATGACTGTAGCCGCCGTGGGCGACCCCATGCCGAAGTTGATAATCGTAATTCCTTCTGCCGTTGCCGACTGCATGGGTTTATCCAGGCCCTTCACTGCTACGCCAAAGGCATCTGCAAAAAGCTGCACATAGTTGCTAAAATTGCAAAGCAGGATGTATTTTCCAAAATCCTCAAGCGGCACGCCAGTGTAGCGGGGCAGCCAGTTTTGGGTAATTTCTTCTTTGGTGCGCATGATGTTTTTGCCGAAGTTATGAAAAGCCATTCGGGAAAAGCGCACATTTGCCGTTATGTTTTCATTACCGCTGCTTGCCGATAAGATCCGTTTACGCCGGGCTGTTTCCGGAAATACGCAGGTGTTTGACCCCATCCGTAAACGCTGGGTAGCCTATACGCCGGAGGAGGCGGTGAGGCAAAACTTCATTGCCTGCGGCCTTTCGATGATGCATTATCCGCAGGCCTATTTTTCGGTAGAGAAGGGTGTGTCGGCTCCCGGCATTGCGGCCCGCTTCGATCTGATTGTTTTCGACAAAGCCCATCATCCGTGGATGCTCGTGGAATGCAAGGCACCGGATGTTCCCATCAGCGAGGCCACCCTCTTTCAGTTGCTGCGCTATCATCAGAAGCTGCGCTGCCGGTATTGGGTGCTCTACAATGGTGTTTCCTGCTATTGCGCCGATGCCCGATTTCCGGAAAAGATAGCGTGGCTGCCGGCGCTACCGCCCTTCGAGGACCTGGTAGGCGGCTCCGTTTAGGGCTTGCCGGGCTTTGATAACGACCGGGTCGGCGGGGGCCAATACGCCATAATAGCCATTGCTGCGAAACAGGATTCGGGCCAGGCGGGCTTTGAGCTGTGTTTGCAGGAAAGCATTTGCTGCCGGTCTTTTACAAATGGTAGCAAGCGCCTGCCGATCGGCTTCCGTCGATACGCGCATCAGGGCTGCTACCAGCGAGTCGCCGATAGCAGAGCTGGCCGAGACCTGTGCCGGCGTGGTCAGTTGCCGCAGGCGCGGGGCCTGTTGCAGATAATATTCCCAGGTTACAAGCCCCGCCACTTCGCCATAGGCAATTGTGAGCAGTTGGGAATTAAACGTGATGGAATCATAGGGAACCACGACATCCGGGAAGATGCCGCCGCCGCCGCGCACCCGTCGGTGATGATTGGTATAGAAAGGTGTTGTGTCCAGCCCGGTGATGGAGTCATTGCGGCCAGTCAGTTCGCCGCTGTAGTAGCGGCTGGCAAAATCTTCTTCGTAAGCGGTGCGTCCGGCGGCATAAGATCGTTGCAGGCTCCTTCCGGAAGGCGTGTAATAGCGGGCCACAGTGATGCGCAGCGCAGAGCCATCGCCGAGGTCAAATTGTTCCTGCACCAAGCCTTTGCCATAAGTGCGGCGACCTATCACGAGGCCGCGGTCGTTGTCCTGAACGGCACCCGCCAGAATTTCGGCAGCCGAGGCCGAGCCTTCATCCACCAGAATAGCCAGGCGGCCTTTTTCATAAAGCCCCGGATGCTCGACCTTGCTAACGGTTTCTTCGGTGCGGCTGCGTGTGAGGACGATAGTTTGGCCCTGCGACAGCAATTCTTCGGCAATAGCGACGGCCTGTTCCAGATAGCCGCCCGGATTCTGGCGCAGGTCAATAATCAGGTTGGTAATCTTATAAGCGAGTTGCCCCCGCAGTGCCTGCACAAACTCTTTGTGCGTTGTGGCCGAGAATCGGTTGATGCGGATATAGCCAGTCTGACGGTCGAGCAGCAGATTGGCTTCCACGCTGTATATCGGAACCACATCGCGCACCACCACCACCTTTCGCAGGTGTGGATCGGCGCTGGATTGCAGGCCCAGTGTGGCGCGGGTAAGTTGTTCGCCCCGCAGCATCCGCATGATGCGCTCGGAGGTGATGCCTACGCCGGCAACCGCACTGTCGTTCACCTGAATGATTTTATCCCCGATAAGGACACCGGCGCGGTCGGCAGGGCCTTTTGGAACAATAGAGGTTATCTGAATGGTATCGCGGATGATATTAAATTCGACACCGATACCGAAGAAAGAGCCTTCCAAATCATCGTTTACTTCCTCAAGGCGGCTTGCAGGAATATAGCTGGTATGCGGATCGAGGTGCGAAATGATTCCCTCTACGGCATCGTTATACAGCCCGTTGACATTAACGGTATCCACATATCGTTCCCGAATGAGGTCAATAATTTCCTCCAGGCGGTCGTTTCGCTCGATGATGGCTCCAATGTCGCGCTTGTTGCGCAGGGTGTCGCGCAGGTTAAAGCCAAGCGTCATTCCCAGAGACAACGCTACGGCAAAGAGTACCGGCGTCCATATACGAAGGCGACGCAGCCTGGGTTGGCTCATTGAAAATCGGCGGCAAAATTACGGGATAGCAATTAAAAGGGAAAGATTTAATTACTATGCCAACCCCTGACGTTTTGATGACAAGAAAGGTTGGCAACTCCGTCTCTGATGCCTCATATTTGTAGCACTTAACAAAGCCTCTCTATGACCACGCTTATCCTTGCTGAAAGCGGCTCTACCAAGACCGACTGGCGCATCATCCGGAATGATAAGGTGATTCGGGAAATCCGTACTTCCGGCATTAATCCCTATCTGCAGAAAGATCGGGACATTGAGAAGATTCTTCAGCAGGAATTTCCGGAAGATCTGGAGCTGCTGAAAGCACCGGAGGTTACTTTTTATGGTGCCGGGGTGGGTAAACCACAGAATAAAGCGCGGCTCTCGAAGGTATTACAGCGTTTCTTTCACACGCCGGCAGCGGTGGTTTTTACCGATATGCTGGGCGCAGCGCGTGCGCTTTGCGGAAACGAAAAGGGCGTGGTTTGCATTCTGGGTACGGGCAGCAACAGTTGCTATTACGACGGCGAAGGCATTGCTGATCAACACGCTTCGCTTGGATATCTGGCCGGCGACGAAGGCAGCGGCAATCATCTGGGCAAGAAAGTGCTTCAGTATTATGCCTACAAGACCTTTGATGAAGAACTAAACGCCGCTTTTGAACAGGAATGGGGAAACGATCTGGGGAAAATCCTGACTGCTCTTTACAGCGATCCATTTCCCAATCGCTATCTGGCACGTTTCGTGAAACTGTTGAGCCAGAACCGGGGACATTTTATGGTAGAGAATATTCTGGAAGATGCCTTTACAGAATTTTTTACCCGGCATATCTTCAAATACCGGCAAACCTGGCAAGGAACAATACACTTTACAGGCGCTGTTGCTTATCAGTTTCGAGACATAATTGCGGAGATGTGTCAGAATCAGGAAATCGAACTGGGAAGGGTTGTGCAGGCCCCCATCAATGAGCTGGTGCGCTATCATACCAGCGCCTGATTTATCTTCTGGGTTTTTTAGCCTTTAAAAAGAGCGCGTCCTCACTCGTGGGGACGCGCTCTTTTTGTGGCTGTTTTGTAGCGGTTGGCCGATTTAGGAGAGGAGGCAGCCCTTAGCCGGCAGCATAGAAAAAGCCCCCGAAAAATTCGGGGGCTTTTGAAAACTTATCGGGAACTGAATTCCGGAAAACCGGGATTAGTTACGACGCATATTCGGGAACGGAGGAGGTGTGTTAGACGGACCTTCTTCGCCGGCGTTGGCGCTGCGGAACATTACACTGTTGTCGCTGCCGGCACCGCCGTATTGGAAGATGAAACGACCCCGGTCAACACCTGCACGCTCGCTCATGTATTCAATTACAGAGTTCACGCGATCCCAGCTGCGCTGTTGCATCATCTTAGAGCCGGAGCCGTTGCCGGTGATAACCACCTTGCAAGTCGGGTTGGCTTTCATTTGAGCAGCCAGGCTGGAGAGTTGGCTTTGCATAGCAGGGCTGATGCGGCTGCTACCGGAAGAGAAGGACAGGGAGCCTGCGCCGATGTTGCCACAGCTGCTTGCGGCGGCTGTTTGGCCAGTGCAGTTGCAAGGGCATTTGCCTACGCCATCAGCATCTACCGGCTGGCATTCTGTCGGCGTGATGAGTTGCTTGTCGAGATAATCCGGAACGCCGTCGCCATCGGTATCCATCGGGCAACCATGAGCGTCAACAGCTACACCAGCAGGCGTGCCGGGGCATTTGTCGAACTGATCGATGATGCCGTCGCCATCCGAATCCGTCAGAACCGGATCAGGCAGGCGCATATGGCGCGGATCAGCCAGTTCGTTGTAGGCATGATCCAGTGGGTTCATCCAGTACAGGGGTTCTACGCGGCTCCGGCGGCTGCCGATGTTCAGGTTCAGGCCGATGTTGGCGTAGTTGATCAGGTCGTTATCCGGAGATATGGAAACACCACCACCGGGAACTGTGGCATACTTCACGCCATCCATCAGGTCGGCGCTGTTGCCGAAAGGCAGCGTAACGCGGTCTTCGAGGGAGATATTAACCGTGCGGCTCAGGCGGAACTGGAATCCCAGGCCACCGGTAGCAGCCAGCATAGTTGTTTTGCGCTCGATAATGTTGTTGTTCCGGCGCGTGTTCGCAAGTGCGTCTGTCTCGTAGGTTCCGTCCATGATACCAGCAATGGCATCCTGGATTTTACCACGGTTATCATATACAAAACCAGCGTTAGAACCAGGAGCAGCAGCAAAGTAAGATGCGAGTGCGCTGTTGGTGCTATAGTTATACGCTTTGTAGTTTGCGTCCAGAGCGTTCACACGTGTACCGAATGCAATAGCACTGATACCACCGAAAGCATAAACGTTTACGCGCGGCTTGGCTTTGTGAAACAGGATATTCGTCAGGTTGGCAACGAGATCCAGGTTTACATTGTGTGCCTCTGTACGGTAGTTATAGAAGTAATCACCGTTGTAGAGGGAAGTGATAGCAGTAGTTCTAAGGTTAGCCTCAGCAGCATTTTGGCTTGCCGGCTGCCATTGCAGACCCTTACCTACGCCATAGGTGTAATCGGCACGGATGCTGAAAGTATAGCCCAGCGCCTTGCGCAGGTGGCCACCGATGCCGTAGCTACCGAAGTTCTCCTGGCTGTTAGCTTTTTCCCAGAAAAGCAGAGTAGGCACGTCGCCGAGAACGTTCCACAAACCGGCGTGTACACCGATTTCCCACTGATTGCGGGGTTTCGGCGGAAACGCGTATTCGTGGTTCATGTATTGACGATATTGATTCATACGGCCTGCGCCATATTTTGTCGAATCGAACACGTCGTAATTCTGACCGCGATAGGTCATGTCGCGGGTGGTGTAGGTCGCCGTAGCAGCGCCATCCTGCGCAGAAGCAGTCTGGACAGCCAGAACGGAACACAGACCCGCTACCAAAAGGTGTTTAGTGTAAGCCATAACTTGGAGGTTGAGTAAAAGAGAGGAGATTTTATAGTGAGTTAGAGGTTTGTTCAGGCTTTATTTCGGCAAAGGTTGCACGCTAAAACGAAAAAACCAAAATTTATCTTCAACTTTTGCCATTTCCGCCTCCATCAATAGAATTATGCCAATGCGCAAACAAGCAGAATGCAGCACCTTTGCAACCCAACGTCTGCCGCCTGCGCTCCCAACAGGCTGCCCCCTCCATGGAGCTCGCTAAAAATATCCTCCGCCCGGAACTGGACTTCTTCGAAAAAGAGTTTCAGAAGGCTACCCGCGCATCTAATCCCCTGCTGGAGCGCATTATGCGCTTTATTGTACGCCGCAAAGGCAAAGGATTGCGGCCCATGTATGTGTTTCTGTGTGCCAAACTCGCCGGCGGTGTGCAACCCGCTACCTACCGCGCGGCATCGCTTATTGAGCTGCTCCACACCGCCACCCTCGTCCATGATGATGTGGTGGACGACTCTGCCCAGCGACGGGGATTTTTTTCCATAAACGCGCTGTGGAAAAACAAAATTGCCGTCCTCGTGGGCGACTACCTGCTCTCGAAAGGCTTGCTCCTCGCTATCGACAACGGCGACTTCCGCATCCTGCAAATCACCTCCCGCGCCGTGCGCGAAATGAGCGAAGGGGAGCTTATGCAAATGGAAAAAGCCCGCAAGCTGGATATTTCCGAAACTGTTTATTTTGAAATCATCCGCGCCAAAACGGCTTCGCTGCTCGCCGCTGCCTGCGCCGCCGGTGCTTGGTCGGCTGCCGAAAATGAAGAAACAACCGAGATTTTCCGGAAATTCGGCGAGGCGGTGGGCATTGCTTTTCAAATCAAAGATGACCTGTTCGACTATGGCGCTGCCGATGTGGGTAAACCTACCGGCATCGACATCCGCGAAAAGAAAATGACGCTGCCGCTTATCTATACTCTGAACACCATCTCGCCGGAGGCGCGCCGAAAAATCATCTACGGAGTCAAAAACCACAACACCGATAAAAACGTGGTTGCTGACATCATCCGACAGGTAGTAGCCGCTGGCGGCATCCGCTACGCCGAGCAAAAGATGAACGATTACCGCAACGAAGCCCTGCAACTACTCAAAACATTTCCGGAAAATGAAGCCCGCCAGGCACTCGAAGAGCTGGTAAATTATGCAATTGATAGAAAGATTTAGGAGTTAGGAGTCAGGAGTTAGGAGTTTGGAGTTTGGGGTTGATGAGGGTTTTGTAGGAACGCGCCAAGAGGCGCGTTCTAAAGGTTGATTGTTGTTGATGCGGGTCGAGGTGGGTTTATTCTTCCCCCTTCGGGGAGACTAAGGGGACAGGAGATTGAGGGGCCGGGCTGTACCCCAAACCTTCCGCTACTTTTGTTGTTTTATACCCCGATGCGCCGGTTTTTTCTTTAAAAAAAGACCCGGCATCCACCGAAAACAACACTATGCAGGAAACCAACGATGCAATCGTAGTGCAGGGCGCCCGCGTCCACAATCTTAAAAATATAGATGTCGCCATTCCCAAAAACGAACTGGTCGTCATCACCGGTATCTCCGGTTCCGGAAAATCTTCTCTCGCCTTCGATACCATCTTCGCCGAAGGGCAGCGCCGCTACATGGAGAGCTTCGCCGCTTATGCCCGCCAGTTTATGGGCGACCTCGAGCGCCCCGATGTAGATAAAGTTTCCGGCCTCTCGCCGGTCATCTCCATTGAGCAAAAAACCACCAACCGCAACCCGCGCTCTACCGTCGGCACCGTTACCGAAGTCTATGACTTTATGCGCCTGCTCTACGCCCGCATCGGCGAAGCCTATTCGTGGCAGACGGGCAAGCGGATGACGAAGTTTTCGGAAGAAGAAATTGTCGACAATATTTTTTCCCGTTACGAAAAGAAAAAAATCAGTTTGCTGGCACCCCTGGTGCGTGGCCGTAAAGGTCACTACCGCGAACTCTTTGAAGACATTCGAAAAAAAGGATTTCTCAAAGTGAGGGTGGATGGCGAAGTGAAAGACCTCGTTGCAAAAATGCAGGTAGACCGCTATAAGATCCATGATATTGAAGTAGTGGTTGATCGCATGGCAGTAACGCCTGAAATGCGGCTTCGTTTGTCGCAAAGCGTGCAGAAGTCTTTGCAAATGGGCAAGGGGCTCATGTTCTTGCTGCTGAACGACAACAACCAGGTTGTGCAGTACAGCCGCCAGTTGATGTGCGAAGACAGTGGTATCAGTTATGAAGAACCATCGCCCAATAGTTTTTCATTTAACTCGCCCTATGGCGCTTGTCCAGTCTGTAAGGGATTGGGTTCGGTGTACCAGATCAACATGGCCGCGGTTATTCCCGACCATAACCTGAGTGTGCGCGAAGGGGCCATTGTACCGTTGGGTGAGGAGCGTGATGCGTATGTGTACAAGCAGGTACAACAACTGGCTAAGAAATACAAGATCGATTTGAAAAAGCCGGTGAAGGATTTGCCGCCGCGCGACCTGAACCTGATTCTCTACGGGCAGGAAGTGGCCGACGAAGAATCAATGATCGATTTTGAAGAGCAGGCAGGCACTGATCGTGTTTATGCCGAAGAGTTTGAAGGCGTGATTCCACAAATCAAACGCTGGTTCGGTACAGGTCACTCCGATGCGATTCGTGAATGGGCTGAAGGCTTTATGGAACTGAGTGTTTGCCCATCGTGTAATGGCGAGCGATTGAAAAAAGAAAGCCTTTGGTTTAAAGTAGACGGGAAAAATATTGCTGAACTAAGCAATTATAACCTGGATAAATTGTTGCAATGGTTCAGCGGTCTGGAAAAACGACTAACCAAGAAGCAGCAAGTGATTTCAAAAGATATTTTGAAAGAGATCAGGGAGCGATTGCAGTTTTTATTGGATGTGGGGTTGACCTATCTTACTTTGAACCGGCCCACGCGCACGCTGAGTGGCGGTGAATCGCAACGAATTCGTCTTGCCACCCAAATCGGCTCGCAGTTGCAGGGTATAACTTATGTGCTCGATGAACCCAGTATTGGATTGCACCAACGCGATAACCATCGGCTGATCACCGCGCTGCAAAACCTGCGTGATATCGGGAACAGTGTGTTGGTGGTGGAACACGACAAAGACATTATGATGGCCGCCGATCATCTGGTGGACATTGGTCCGCGGGCCGGCAAACACGGTGGCAAGATTGTTGCCCAGGGCACGCCTGCGCAGGTGTTGGCGGCGGGCTCTGAAACAGCTTTATACCTAAATGGAAAAAAAACAATCGCCATACCCACCGAGCGCCGCAAGGGTTCCGGAAAATTTCTGGAGTTGAAAGGTGCTTCCGGCAACAACCTGCAACAATTGAATGTCAAATTTCCGTTGGGTAAACTGATCCTGGTGACCGGTGTCAGTGGCAGCGGAAAATCAACGCTGATCAATGAAACGCTGTACCCGATTCTGTCGCAGCACTGCTATGATTCAAAACAAAAGCCGCTGGCATACAAATCGGTGAAAGGATTGGAACTGGTGGACAAGGTGATTGAAATCGACCAGTCGCCCATTGGTCGCAC
>DDEO01000180.1 GCA_002336725.1 Bacteroidetes bacterium UBA1952
GGCAGGAAAATCAAATCAATGCCGAATAAGTGAATCGCCCGTCTGGTTTTTTTTTATAGGTATTGGATAAGAAACAAATTAATAAAAAGACTTTTCATTTTCAAGCGCCTTTGGCGCTCCAACAGCAAAGCGTCCAACGCCAAAGGCGTCCAACAGCGAAGCAATCCAACAGCGCAGCCCTACACCAGCCAAAGGCACACCAGCCCACCCAGCATCAGCAGCTTCAACAAATTGCTATGTCGATGAAAACCGGCGGGCGTTTTTTGGCGCGATAAAGTAATGGTCCAAACGACCAGCGGCAGGAAGATTAAAAACAGGATTAAAAGCGCCGCCGGAAAGCCATTGTTTAGCGCCATATTTCCGGAAATCACCCCCAGAAACAGCAGCGAAAAAACACTTAATAAGGCCACGAAAAGCACCGTTTTTCTCACGCCCCACACGATCGGTAGCGTGCGGCAGCCTTCGGCGCGGTCGCCTTCCAGGTCTTCGATGTCTTTCACCATCTCGCGCATCCAGGTGAGCAGAAAGGCAAAGCCGGAAAGTCCCAGGATGGCATCGTGCGCCCTGAAGATTTGGGGAGAATTTCCGGGATTCCAAAACAGCGGCTCATACAAAACCACTAATAAAATGCTCAGCGCCGTGAGCGCCGCCACCACTACATTTCCAATCACCGGCATCCGCTTCCAGAAGGCAGAATAGGCCCAGAGCAGTCCGACTGTTCCGGCTTGAATCATCAGCAGGGAAACCTTTCCGGCGGCCAGCGCCGGCGGCACGGCAGCAAGCACTCCGACTGCGTTTAAAAGCCCGTAAAAAAGCAGCGTTTTCCGGCGTATTTCCGGCGTATCGGGCAATGCCTTTTCCGGCTTGTTGCGTGCGTCAATCGCCGTGTCGTAAAAGTCGTTGATGAGGTAGCCGGCAGCCGTAATACAGACCGTAGAGAAGACCAGCAGCGCCAGATTTCCGGAATTTAAAACCCGGAAATCCACTACTGGAAGCCGCCACCGCAGATAACTCCAGCACACCGCCTGCGTAAGCGCCACCATCAACAGGTTTTTAGGTCGGAGATTCACGAGCCATGTTTCATGTTTCATGTTTCATGTTTCATGTTTCATGTTTCATGGAATAGACCACGGATGGTCAGGAGTTTCAGGATTTAAATGGATTTTTATAAGTAGGTCGCCGCAATTATTTTACATTATTTAGGCGACAAAATGAGGGTCATTGCGAGGAGGAACGACGNNACGAAGCAACCTGCACAAAACATTGTGGAGTGTGCAGGTTGCTTCGGGGCCGGCCTCTAAAACGTACGAGCGGCCCCTCGCAATGACCCACATTTTTTAAGCAGGCTACCTAAAATATTTTCACGGGGCTACTTAGAGCCTATCCTAAATTTAAGGGAATGTGAAAGGATGGGTTTTCTCGTACGGTTCTTTTGTCACCCCGGAACGGGGTCTTTGCAGTTGCAAGCCGACAAGGTCCGCCTCTGGCGGATGACAAAAGTTGCTGTCCGAGATGCCTGATGCCTCATCGCTGATTTTCTGGATAGGCTCTTATCCGTGAAAATCTTGTCCATTCCTAAAAATCCGTGGTCTATTCTACGGGCATTGATCTATTTTCCCCAAACTTCGGGCGCTTCCCGCCACACCTGCAACGTTTCCATGTCTTCGGCAGAGACCTTGCCGGTTTCCAGTGCCGTTTCCAACAACGCGGCGTAGTTGCTAATCGTTTTCAGCGGAATGCCCGCCTTTTCAAACGCCTGCTGCGCCACCGGAAAACCGTAAGTGAACAGTGCGCACATCCCAATCACCTCTGCACCTGCCGCGCGAAGGGCTTCCACCGCCTGCAGGCTGCTGCCGCCGGTGCTCACGAGGTCTTCCACCACCACCACTTTCCAGCCCGGCTCCAGGCCGCCTTCAATCTGATTGCCGCGCCCGTGTTCTTTGGGTTTCGAGCGTACATACACAAACGGCAACTTCAAAAGGTCGGCGGCCAGCATCCCGTGTGGAATGCCTGCGGTAGCCACACCTGCAATGCAGTCAGCGTCCGGAAAATGTTCCAGAATCATATTGGCCAGCTCGCTTTTTACAAAATCGCGGACGTGCGGATGGGCCAGCAGCGTGCGGTTGTCGCAATACACCGGCGATTTCCAGCCCGAAGCCCAGGTAAAGGGGTTTTGGGCATCAATTTTGACGGCACTAATTTGCAGGAGTTTCTGCGCAAAATGTTGAGGCGTTGTCATTATCGGCAAACCTACAACAGCCCTTTCGTTTCTTCTTCCTTCTCTGTATATACCGGTGTTTGTACGCAAAATTTTTGTTCAGGACCGCCCGCTTGTCCTGACTACCCAGCCTTCCCGCTATCTGTCTCTTCATCCTGAAGCCCAAACCTTTGCGCTATACGAAGGCGCGACTTCCAAAAATATCCGCCTGGCGATTGAGCAATTGGAAAAAGGCGAAATCCCGGGTGCGCTCGTCAGCGATTTCCGGGAAGAAGATTTATTGCAAAGTCTTTCCAAACGCTATAAACACGTGGACGCAGCGGGCGGACTGGTGCGCAACGAGGCGGGCGAAATGCTGTTTATTTTCCGGCGCGGCAAGTGGGATTTGCCGAAAGGCAAGCTCGACAAAGGCGAATCGTTAGACGTGTGTGCGGTGCGCGAAGTGCAGGAAGAAACCGGCGTGAAGCGCCTTGTGCTGGGCGACCACCTGTGCGACACCTGGCATATTTACACGCAGGGCGGCAAGGAATATGTGAAGCGCACGGCCTGGTATGCCATGCGGGCGAGCGGACATGAAACGCTGCAACCACAATCCGAAGAAGATATTGAAGAAGTGCTGTGGGTTCCTGCCGATCAAATCCCAGGAATGACGCTGAAAACGTATGCCGCCATTCAGGAAGTGCTGGCCTGCGAGCGGCGGCTGGTGAGGGCTTAAACGCACCGCATTTCCGGAAATTCGGGCCTCTTTTTTTAACGCCCGCTTCACCAAAAACGGCACCGGAATTGATGGGTATTACTAAACCGGACGTGCTTTAAAACGTCTTTATTCCAGCCATGCCTAAAATTCCTTTCGCTCGTACTTTCAATCGCATCCGGGGCTTTAGCGGCCTGTGGAAACACCGCCGCGAACTGCGCGAGATGATTGCCGACACCCGCGCCGGCCAATACCGGATTTCTTTTCTCACCATCATTGCCGCGATTGCCGCACTATTGTATGTGCTTTCGCCGATTGACATCATTCCGGATTTCTTTGCCATCATTGGCTGGACCGACGACCTGGTGATTCTCTATTTCCTCACCAATCGCATTGGCAAAGAGCTGGAACGCTACCGCCAATGGCCCAAACCCGGTAAACTGCGCGTGGTATCTTTTTAAAGAAATCACCGACAGATTTCCGGAAAAAATCCCCGCCAACTTCGTTGGGGACACAACGTAGAAATCCGTCTCTATCTGTTTCATCCGCGTTCCAACTCCGGCAACGCGGATTTTTTTATCCCCCGCCCTTCGCCAGCCGCTTCTGATAGGCTTTAATATCGGCGTGCAAAGCTTTGTGCAGAAATTTATGCGCCGGGCCGCCGTTGCGAATCACATCGCGCACGAGTGTAGAAGAAATGGTGCTGTATTGCGGCGAGGTAGTCAGGAAAATGGTTTCCAGGTCGGGCACAAGGGCGCGGTTCATATCGGCAATGGCTTTTTCGTACTCAAAATCCGACACATAGCGGATGCCACGCAGGATAAACTTCGCCCCGATTTTTTGGCAATAATCTACCGTCAGGCCCTCATAAGCTGCGGCCTCAATATGCGGCTCTTTTTCAAAAATCCTGGCTATCCACGCCGTTCGTTGCTCGATGCTAAACATCGTTTGTTTGGAAGCATTGACACCTACGCCCACTATGAGCCGGTCGAAAAGTCCGGCGGCGCGGCGGATAACGTCCACATGTCCCTCGGTGAGCGGGTCGAAGGTGCCGGGGAAAAGACAGATGCGCTGCATAGAAAAGAGGATTTCAGGAAGGCTTTTGAAAAAAAGAAAAAGTAGAATCGCCATACGTAGCCTCGCGCAGCCGAAAGGGATGCTCCGGCAGGGGCGTTTTGGTGGCGTGTTCGAGGATAAAAAAGCCCCCGGCGGCGAGTAGATTTCCGGAAAGAATCATTCCCGGGAAAGTCGCCATCTGCGGCAGCGCATACGGCGGGTCGGCAAAGATGAGGTCGAAGGTTTCGGTGGTGTTTTTCAGGAATTTAAAAACATCATTTTGCACAACGGCAAGCCGGTCGGCAATGCCAAAGGCAGCCGCTGTTTTCTGGATAAAAGCCACCGAATGGCGGTCGGCTTCCACCACGGTTACGCTCGTTGCGCCGCGCGAAAGCAATTCGTAGCTCACGCCGCCGCTGCCGCCAAAAAGGTCGAGTGCGCGGATGCCGCTGAGGTCGGCCAGGTTTTGAAGGATATTAAAAAGGCCTTCCTTGGCGCGGTCGGTGGTGGGCCGCGCCGGCAGCCGCGCCGGTATTTCGTAGCGCCGCCCGCCGATTTCGCCGCCTACGACACGCATGCGCGAATGCGGGAAAAAGCCTGGGAAACCGCTTGCCAGGTTGCTGCTTCGGCATCTGCATCCGCAGTACTTCCGGCTACATTCCAGTAATTGCCGAGCAGGCGCATCGTCTCGGAAGCCGGATAAAGTGCTTCGGCATAAATCGTTACGCTTTCGGCATCCACGCCGTTTTTGTGGAGCAGACTGTGCAGGTGATAGACCACTGATTGCGCGTCGGTTTCCGGAAAAGCAACGGCTTCCAGCAGGTTTCCACCCCGCCACAGGGCCATATACGTCGTGTCGGCGGAGAGCAAAAGGCGGGCGCATTCGCCGTCTTTGCAGGGTGCGCCATGAAGCAGGGCCGCGCCCATGGCATAAACGCCTTTTCCGGCCTTTCCGGCAGCTACTCTTTTCTTGAGCGGCGCATTGCACACCGTTGCCACGCGATACGGCGCACCCGAAACGGCTGTTACCAGCAGGTCTTCCTCTGGCTCCATAAAATAGCACGTGCGTATCCAATCGGCCAGGTGCGCTTCGGCGTATAGTCCTTCCGGCACCACAATCTGGCGGGCATCGCACAGGATGGTGCGGCTTTCGGGAGCCGTGCGCAAGAGGGCGCTTTCGGAAAAGCTGTGTTCCAGAAAACTTTCATCCCAGTCGCCTGCCGCAGCCGGGGCCGTGTATTGCTCAAATGCTCCCATAACGCCTGCTTCCAAAAAGCCGGCAAAGGTGCAGCTTCGGGGGCCAAGCACACACACCACGGCAGTTACAGGCTGCGATGGCCGGGCGGCGACGGTGGGGTGATAATAGGTATCGGCAGGGGCAATAGCGGCAATAGACATAGCGGGAGCGGACGGCAATGATAGAATATTTTCCGGAAAAAAGCGGCTGCCTTTCCGGAAACGGGCACCTTTGCAGTGCCTCAAAGGTCGTTTAGTTTTGTCTCATCGCGTTTCGGTTTCTTATCGCGCCATCCTGGCCCTCGCCGCGCCGGTATCGCTTTCGCTTTTTCTGCCACAGATTAGCTTTTTCACCAACACGGCTTTTCTGGGGCAACTCGGCGAGCAGGAACTGGGTGTGAATGGCGTAGCGGGCATTTTCTACCTGCTGCTACAAATGATTGGCTATGGCTTTGCCACCGGCCTGCAAACGCAGCTCTCGCGGCGCAGCGGCGAAGTGGCCCCGGAGCTGCTGGGCAAGACGCTGGCCAATGGTTTCTGGATGAGCGGCATCCTGTCGCTGGCGCTGCTGCTCCTTGCTTTTCTATTTTCGCCGCTGGTTTTTCAGGCGGGGATGAAAGACCCGGTGAATGTAGAGCTGGCGACGCGTTTTTTGCGGGTGCGGATGCCGGGGCTTTTGCCGTTGCTGCTGTTGCAGGTCTTTCAGGCATTTTTCCTGGCCACCGGTCAAACGCGCGTCCTGGTCGTTGGCTCGGCGGTGCTGGTGGCTACCAACGTAGTTTTTGATTACCTGCTCATCTTTGGCAAGGCGGGTTTTCCGGCGATGGGGCTTAATGGCGCGGCGCTGGCAAGTGTGCTGGCCGAGGTTGCCGAGTTGCTCGCGCTGGCGCTGCTGTTCTTTTCCCGGAAACAGCACCGCAAATACCGGCTCAGGCGCATTTCCTTCCGGCCCGATGCACAGTTGATGCGCAACGCGCTGGTGGTGGGTGCGCCGCTCATGGTGCAATACGCCTTTAGCATCGGCGGCTGGGAGATTTTCTTTTTGATGATCGAGCATCTGGGCGCACGGGCATTGGCTGCTTCGCAGATTCTGCGCTCTATCTTCGGACTTCTGGGGATGACTACCTGGGCATTTGCAACGGTGGCCAGTGCGATGGTGAGCAACCTGATAGGTCAGGGGCGGCAGCAGGAAGTGATGCTGCTCATCGGCAAGATTGCCAGGATTAGCTTTACGCTCACGGCGGCGCTGGTTGCCCTGCTCCTGCTCTTTGGCCGGTCTTTTCTCTCGCTCTACCGCAACGACCCGGTGCTGGTTTCCTACGCCATGCCGAGTCTGTATGTCATCGTTTTGGCCGCACTGGTTTTGTCTGTCGCCACGGTGTATTTCAATGGCGTGGTCGGCACGGGCAACACGCAGGTTTCAATGCTTATAGAAGTCGTCTGCGTGTGTCTGTATCTCGCCTATTGCCTGCTGGTGGTGCGCCGTCCGGGCATTGCGCTGCACTGGGCGTGGGCAGCCGATTTTGTGTATTGGAGCGGCCTGCTGCTGTTTAGCGTAGGGTATCTGCTGCGCGGCAAATGGAAAGGGAAGGTGATTTAAGGGTTGGACGATAGACTAAAGTATCAAGAAGAAAGACAAAAGACGGCCTCTGTAGGAACGTGAATCTCGTTTTAGAATGGGTGATAATCAACGCGCTGGGTGTATTTACAGTAGGGGACGGCCTTGATTTTTCGGCGTTAAGAAAATCCGACGTAGGGGCGTTAAAAAATTTGCACTGTTCGAAGCCGTCCCGAAGGGCGGCAAGTTTGCAAATTTTAGCCCCGAAGGCGGATTTTTAGCCAGAAAAATCACAGCCTTGAATTTTTGCTTCTTTTAGCTACGCTGCTACTTCGTGGTGCTTCAAGGCAAAAGAAGACAGCAAAAGGGCACTTTATCCGAGATTCACGTTGTAGGAATGCGCCGGGAGCGTGTTCTTTATTCAGATTTAGAGACGACGGCAACCTCGTAGAAACACGCCCGGCAGGCCGGAAATTCAAAAAAACCTATAAGGTCTTTGAGACCTTATAGGTTTCTGCCCTTGCTTTTAAAATTGATTTTTTCCGGTATCTACTTCCCGAAGCGCATTTTAAACACGCCGAGCATCGCTTCTTTTACAATGCCTTTGCTCATTTTGGAAACACCTTCCACCCGGTCCACAAACCGGATGGGCACTTCCTTGATTTTGAAACCGGCCTTCCAGGCGCGGTATTTCATGCCAATCTGAAAGGCATAGCCCACAAATTTTACGCTGTCGAGGTCGAGCGTCTCCAGCACACGGCGATGGTAGCAGATAAAGCCCGCTGTGGGGTCTTTTACCGGCATCCAGGTGATGAGTTGTGTATAGAGTGCGCCGCCTTTGGAAATCGCCACGCGGTCGGCGGGCCAGTTTACGATGCTGCCGCCCTTTACATAGCGCGAGCCGATGGCCAGGTCGGCCTTGCCGGAAGCTACGGCCTCGTGGAGGCGCAGGAGGTCTTTGGGATTGTGCGAAAAGTCGGCATCCATCTCAAAGATAAAGTCGTAGCCGCGTGCCAGTCCCCATTTAAAACCGGCGATATAGGCCGTTCCCAGTCCCAGCTTGCCTGCCCGCTCTATGAGGTGCAGATTTTCCGGAAATTCGCTTTGCTGCAAGCCTTTAATAATGCCGGCCGTGCCGTCGGGCGAGCCGTCGTCGATGATGAGGACGTGAAAATTTCCCGGCAATGCAAAAACGGCCCGAACGATTTTCTCGGCGTTTTCTTTTTCGTTGTACGTCGGGATGATAACAAGTTTGTCCACAGCAGAAGGAAACGGGAAGCGCGGCGAAAGTAGTACGTAGCAGGCTGTTAAGAAATAGATTTTCTCCCGGCTGCCTTATCCGGCCACCGGCTTGCGCAGCGCATCTACTGTTTTTTGGAGGCAGTATTTGGTATAGAGCGGAAAGTCGTTGGCGATAACCCACTGATGATAGCCGGGTTCTTTTTGCAAAACTTCGCGCACGGGCTTTCCTTTGTGCTTGCCAAAGTTGTAGCACACGTCTTTTCCCTGCATCACCAGGCGGCGGGCATAATCCAGAAAGGCGTTGTCGCTTTTGCAGAAATGGTGCAGGCTTTCTACATCGCCGCCCAGGTCTTCGTAGCGGGTGAGTTGCCCCAGCAGAATATCGATGACCGCCTGCGTGTCGGCCTCGGCGCTGTGTGCGTTTTCGAGCGTTTTGTCGCAATAAAACTGAAGCGCCGCCGCCAGGGTTCGTTTTTCTTTTTTAAAGAAAATCTGCTGTGCGTCTATCACAAAGCAATTCGAGAAATCGGGCGTGATGCCGGCGCGCAGCAACTCCTCGGCCAGCAGGGGCAGGTCGAAGCCGGTAATGTTGTAGCCGCCGAGGTCGCAGTTCCGGAAATACGTAAACACCAGCGGCGCCAGCTCCTCAAAGCGCGGACTGTCTTTTACATCGTCGTCGCTGATGCCATGCACCGCAAAAGCGCCCGCCGAAATGGCCATTCCGGGATTGACACGCCGCACCATCGAATCGCGCGAGCCATCGGGATGAATGCGGATGAGGGCAATTTCTATAATCCGGTCTTTGGCAACGTCGGCGCCGGTGGTTTCAAGGTCAAAGAACACAACCGGACGGGAAAGAGGAAGGCGCTGATGCATGATGAAGAAGGGCAAAAGTAGGAAGTATCAAGACGGAAGTATCAAGTATCAAGATGGAAGTATCAAGTATCAAGATAAAAGTAGAAAGTATCGAGTAACAAGTATCAAGACGGAAGTATCAAGATGGAAGTAGAAAATATCGAGATGGGAGAAATGCCAAATGGACAGCTAAAATGAACACCGCAATTCGGCTCCCCTCTCCTTCGGAGAGGGGCCGGGGGTGAGGCNNAGGCTAACGATGCATGATTTAGCTGCCTAAATGGTATGGCAATACACAAAAGTAAGATATGGCGAATAGCTGTTTCTGCGAAAGTTCTTTAGGGATGCAGGTTTGGCAGGAAAGAGACTCCGTAAAACCACTGTTCTTCGGGTGTTTTCTATCTATGAAACTGTTTGAAATTTCCGGAAATTTCCCGCTCACGCCGCCACATACAATTGCCAGATGCGCACGGCTTCCACCGCTTCTTTTACATCATGCGCCCTTAGGATAGACGCGCCGCCCTGAAGGGCCAGTATATGCGCCGCCGTGGTGCCGTTCAGGGCTTCGTTGGCAGTAATGTCCAATGCCTTCCAGATCATGCCTTTCCGGGAAATACCGGCCAGCAACGGGCAGCCCAGCGCGCGAAAATCGGCCATATCGCGCAGCAAAGTGTAGTTATGCTCCAGCGTTTTGCCAAAGCCAAAGCCTACATCCAGAATCACGTCGCGGATGCCGGCTTCGCGGGCCGCGAGGTAGCGTTGTTGCAGGATTTCAAAAACGTCTAAAACCACGTCTTCATACACCGGATTTCGTTGCATCGTTTCCGGCGTTTCCTGCATGTGCATCGCGATATAGGGCACTTTCAGGTCGGCTACCGTCCGGAGCATCTTCTCGTCGAGCAGCCCGCCGCTGATGTCGTTTACGATGGCCGCGCCCGCATCTACCGCCGCCGCCGCCACCTGCGCGTGATAGGTGTCAATGGAAATCCAGCTTTCCGGAAAACGTTTTAGAATGGCCTCAATGGCCGGAACCACGCGCCGCATTTCGGTGATGATGCCGGGCGCTTTTGCACCGGGCCGCGTGGATGCGCCGCCAATGTCGAGAATGGCTGCGCCTGCCGCCAGCATATCTTCGGCACGTTGCAAAATCTGCTTTTCGGCAGTAGCGCGGCTGCCTTTGTAAAACGAGTCGGGCGTGGCGTTGAGGATGCCCATAACGACCGGTTTTTCCACACAAAGCAGCCGCCCGCCGCTTTGCAGCAGCGCACCAACGGGGAAGGGTGTATTTTTAACGCGCATCCAAGCCATCAACCAAAAGCATTCATGCCAACGGAAAGTACGACACAAAACACAACCCTCGCGCAATACCGGCAAATACGGGAACGCTGCAAAACACTTTTTCTCCACAAAACTGCCGATTACGGCACTTCGTGGCGGGTGCTGCGCCCCATTTCGGTAGCCGATCAGATTTACATCAAAGCCTGGCGCATCCGCCAGCTTCAGGATGGCGTGATGCCGATGGTACCCGACTCTATTGAGAGCGAATTCATTGGGGTTGTCAATTACGGCCTTATCGGGTTAGTGCAACTTTCGCTTTCGCCGGAAAGTCCGCAGGAACTGAGCGCCGAAGAGGCCGGAAACCAATATCAGCAGCAGGCTGATGCGGTGGAAGACCTGATGCTGCGCAAAAACAACGACTACGGCGAAGCCTGGCGACACATGACGCAGGAATCGCTTGTGGACCTCATCCTGACCAAACTCCTGCGCATACGGCAAATTCTTTCCAACGACGGGCAAACGAAGGTGTCGGAAGGTATTGATGCCAACCTGGCCGATATTGTGAACTACGCGCTTTTTGCCTTGATAAAAATCCGGGAGCAGCACGACTTGTCAGGTCTGCGGACGAAACAGGATTTGACTTGACAAGTCGGAAATTCCCCAAAAAACCATTCGTGTCCATTCGTGCATTCGTGGTACACACCTTAGACTTGTCAAGTCGAAAATTCCCAAAAAACCATTCGTGTCCATTCGTGCATTCGTGGCAAACACCTTAGACTTGTCAAGTCGAAAATTCCCAAGAACCCATTCGTGGCCATTCGTGCATTCGTGGCAAACACCTTAGACTTGTCAAGTCGAAAATTCCCCAAAACCCATTCGTGGCCATTCGTGCATTCGTGGCAAACACCTTAGACTTGTCAAGTCGAAATTCCCCAAAAACCCATTCGTGGCCATTCGTGCATTCGTGGCAAATCTTTAAAAAACACCTCGCCTCATGAAAATTTTTCTTTGGATTCTGCGCCTCGTAGTAGGCGGACTGTTCATTTTCTCCGGCCTCATCAAAGCCAACGACCCACTCGGCCTGTCCTACAAGATGGACGAGTTTTTTGAAGTCTGGGGCTGGCATTTCTTCCGCTCCTGGTCTTTGTCGCTCTCCATCGTGATGATTGCCTTTGAGATTATCGCGGGCGTGGCGCTGCTGCTGGGCTATGCGCAAAGATTCTTTGCCCCGCTGCTTCTCGCGCTCATTACCTTCTTCACCTTCCTGACGGCCTACGTGCTTTTTTCCGGAAAAATCAAAGAATGCGGCTGCTTTGGCGACTGCATTAAAATCTCCAACACCGAGACCTTCTGGAAAGATGTGGCCCTGCTGGTGATGGCCATCATTCTGTTTATCTACCGCGACCGCATTCGCCCGCTCATTCGCCGGCCCTATGGCGCGGTGCTGATGATACTGACCACTTTCTTTTCCTTTGGCATTCAGGTGTGGGCACTGGAGCATTTGCCCTTCCATGATTGCCTGCCCTACAAAAAAGGCGTAAACCTGTTTGAAGGCACCAAGCCGCCCGTGGGCAGTACGCCGGATGTGTATGAAACAGTCCTGATTTATGAAAAAGACGGCGTAAAAAAGGACTTTGACGAGCACAATTTTCCGTGGGAAGACAGCACCTGGACGTATGTGGACACCAAAACCAAGCTCATCAAAGAAGGCAACGCCACGCCACCTATCAAGGATTTCTCCCTCACCGATGCCGACGGCAACGACCACACCGAAGAAGTTTTGACGGCCAAAGGCACTTCGCTTTTATGGTTGGTAAAAGATGTTCAGAAGGCCCGGAAAGACAACCTGGACCGCCTGCTGGCGCTGGCAGCCGAAGTACGGCAGGCGGGCGGCGGCGTATATCTGCTTAGCTCGTCCACCAAAGCCGAGACCAATGCTTTTGTGGCGGCCAACAAGTTGCAGGCTTTTGATGTGTTGTATGTGGACGGCACGGCAAGCAAGACGGCGATGCGCAGCAATCCGGGATTGATGGTGTTGAAAAACGGTGTGGTGCAGGGGAAATATTCGTTCCGCGATTATCCGGCGAAAATGGCCGATGTTCGGTAGGGAATGACTAATAAAACAAAAAGCCCGCGAAATCTTTCGCGGGCTTTTTTCAAAAATATCATTGCCCCATGAAACATGAAACATAAAACATGATTACAGGTGAATGGCTTCTCCGAGCGCCACTTCCACCGCGTCTTTCACGCCTTCGCTCATCGTTGGGTGCGGGTGGATGGCATCGAGCACTTCCTGCCAGGTGGTTTCCAGCTTGCGGCCCAGCACGGTTTCGGCAATCATCTCGGTAACGTTGGCGCCAATCATGTGTGTGCCCAGCCATTCGCCGTATTTGGCATCAAAAATCACTTTTACAAAGCCTTCGGTCGCGCCGGCAGCCGATGCTTTTCCGGAAGCCGAGAACGGGAACTTGCCCACTTTCAGCTCGTAGCCCGCTTCTTTGGCCTGCTTTTCGGTCATGCCCACAGAGGCAATTTCCGGCGAGCAGTAGGTACAGCCCGGCACGTTGCCATAATCGACCGGCTCCGGCTTGTGGCCGTATTTTCCGGCGGCGTGGGCAATGGCTTCCACGCAAACAATCGCTTCTTTAGAGGCTACGTGGGCCAGTGCCTGACCCGGCGTGCAGTCGCCGATGGCATACAGTCCTTCTGCCGATGTTTTGCCGTAGGCATCCACTACAATCTTACCTTTTTCGGTTTTCACACCTGCTTCTTCCAGACCAATGCCTTCAATATTGGCCACTACGCCCACGGCGCTCAGCAGCACGTCGGCTTCGAGAGTAACGTCGCCGGTAGCGGTTTTCACAAACGCCTTCACGCCGTTTCCGGAAGTTTCTACGCGCTCTACATTGGAGCCGGTCATGATTTTAATGCCGCGCTTCTTGTAGCTTTTTTCCAGTTCTTTGGAAACGTCTTCATCTTCTACCGGCACGATGCGCGGCGCATATTCCACGATAGTAACTTCCGTTCCCATATTGTGATACACATAGGCAAACTCCACGCCGATAGCGCCGGAGCCAACAACAATCATGGATTTAGGACGCTCGGGCAGCACCATGGCTTCGCGGTAGCCAATTACTTTTTTGCCGTCCATCGGCAGGTTGGGCAGTTCGCGGGCGCGGCCACCGGTGGCGATGATGATGTGTTTGGCTTCCACCGGGCTTGTCTTTCCGTCGGCAGCCTTCACTTCAATTTTGCCGCCGCCTTTCACGGTAGCAAAGCCCATGATGACATCGATTTTATTCTTCTTCATCAGGAACTGAATGCCCTTGCTCATCTTATCGGCCACGCCGCGGCTGCGCTTGATGACTGCCGGAAAATCGGCGCTGAAATCGCCCGCGTTGATGCCGTAGTCTTTGGCGTGGGAGAAATATTCCAGTACATTGGCGCTTTTGATGAGTGCTTTGGTAGGAATACAGCCCCAGTTCAGGCAGATGCCACCGAGCGATTCTTTTTCAATGATGGCTGTTTTAAAGCCCAGTTGCGCAGCGCGGATAGCAGCCACATAGCCGCCGGGGCCGCTGCCGATAACGATCAGATCGTATGCCATAAGAGGTGAAAATAGCGAATGAAGAGAGAACGCTTCTTTTTGCAGGCAATGCGAAAAAGCCCTTTGAAGCGCGGCAAATGTACTATGGAACGGCCTTAAAATAAGAATGCACGCCTGCTAAAAAGGCGTGCATTCAGAGGAAATAAATTCCGGAAAATTTCCGGAAAAACAAATCAGGAAGTCGCGGCGGGCCTGCGGTTGTCGGCCTTGCGGGAGTGGTGGCGCTTGATGCCGAGGTAATGACCGGCAAACTGTCCGGCGTGGTCTTCGTCGGCGGCTTCGCACGCTGCGCGGCGTTTATCGGCCATTTTGGAGACCAGTTTTTTGGTTGGGCGATACAGGAGTGCTACGGCACCGGCGGCCAGGGCTACAATGCCCAGGGTTTTAGCGGTTTTCATGCGTTATAAAGGCTTTTTGAGGAGGATTAAAAGAGGTTTTAAAAGACGGTAAAAAACCGTTCCAGACAGTGCTTTGCTTCCTACACCTCTGCTTTGCGCTGTGCCTGCCGCAGTTTGCTGTGCTTCACGCTGTAGCCAAAATAAATGAGCAATCCCAGCCCCAGCCAGCCGGCGAGGCGCACCCAGTTGGTCCAGCCGAGGCCAAAAATCATGGCCAGACATACCAGTACACCCAGAATGGGAACCAGCGGCACCAGTGGTGTCTTAAACTGACGCGGCATATCCGGCTCTTTTTTACGCAGGATAATCACCGCAATACACACCAATATAAAGGCAAAGAGCGTTCCGATAGAGGTCATATCGCCCACAATATCGCCCGGCACAAAGGCCGCAAAAGCGCCTACCAGCACCATAATAATCAGGTTGGCGCGATACGGCGTTTGAAACTTCGGATGCAGTTTTGAAAACACCGGCGGCATCAGCCCGTCGCGGCTCATGGAATAAAATACGCGGCTTTGGCCCAGCAGCATCACCAGAATCACCGACGTGAAACCCGCCAGAATGGCGATGGTTACCAGCTTGCCCAGCCACTCGTAGCCCGGCATATAAGTGGCAATGGCGGCGGCTACCGAGGCTTCTTTACCGGTTGTGCGGAAAAACTCCAAAGGCGCGAGGCCGGTCAGCACGTGCGAAAACAGCACATACAACACCGTACAAATCACCAGCGAACCCAGGATGCCGATGGGCATGGAACGCTTCGGGTCTTTGGTTTCCTGCGCCGCCGTGCTCACCGCATCAAAGCCAATAAAGGCGAAAAACACCACGCCCGCCGCACCCAGG
Source organism: Bacteroidetes bacterium UBA1952 (assembly GCA_002336725.1). GTDB lineage: Bacteria > Bacteroidota > Bacteroidia > Chitinophagales > Chitinophagaceae > UBA1952. The sequence goes on from DDEO01000180.1 coordinate 14,983, forward strand.
ATGCCCATGATGCCGCCAAAACTGTGGCGGATGCCCTGATGGTCGGTATAGATGGCCGGTTCCGGGATATAAGGCGTATGATAGGCCGGATTGACAAACTGCCAGCCAAAGGCAATGAGCAGCAGCACAATAGCGACTTTTACAATCACGAAAATATTATTGACTACCGCCGACTCGTGGATGCCGCGTATCAATAGCAGGCTCATGGCGGCGACAATGCCGAGGGCCGGCAGGTTGATGATGCCGTGATGGATAACGCCCGCCGCATCGGGAATGCTATGCTCAAACGGGCTGTGGCTCCATTGATACGGAATGGGGGCGACGTGCAGCACATGGGTGAGAAAATGGTTGAGATATTCGCTCCAGGCAATGCCCACCGTGGCCGCGCCGACGGCGTATTCCAGTACCAAATCCCAGCCGATAATCCAGGCCAGCAGCTCGCCCATCGTGGCGTAGGTGTAGGTGTAGGCACTTCCGGAAATGGGAATAGAAGACGACAGCTCGGCGTAGCACAAACCGGCGAAGGCGCAGCCGATAGCAGCAATGATAAAGCCCAGCGTTACCGACGGACCGGCGTTTTGGGCGGCGGCGGCGGCAGTACGCACAAACAGCCCCGCGCCGATGATTGCGCCGATGCCCAGAGCGATAAGCGCGCCCGGTCCCAGCGTTCGTTTGAGGCCCTGCTCCGAGGTGCCGGCCTCTTCGAGCAGCTGCGAAAGTGGTTTTCTAAGAAAGTTCCCCATAGATGCAAAGTAGAAATAAAGCTGTCCAAACTAAGCCATAAACGGCAGGCGACAAAAACAAAGCCTAAAAATATCCCGAAAAAGCGGTTTCAGAAAAGGCATCTCCCAAAATTGCCGTAGGTTCGCCCCATGACCCGCCTGAAGGTATTTGCCGGATTTTTTCTCGTTTTACTCCTCTCTCTTTCTACCGTTTCCAAAGCGCAGCCCCAGCTGCCCGATATGGCCAGCGCCACCCAAAAGGGACTTGTAGTCCTGGGCTGGACGGCCCAGTGGGACGGCATCAAGTCGATTGCCGTGCAGCGTTCCTCCGACTCGGTGTATAATTTCACGACGATTGGCTACGTCAAAAACCTCAAGAAAGGGCCGCAGGGCTTTATTGACGGACACCTCATGCCGGGCAAAAACTATTACCGGCTTTACATTGCTTTCGCCTCCGACCTGACCTGGGCATCCAACCGCACGCTCGTGGTGGTGGACAGCGCCCAGATTCTGGCTGCCGGCGTGGTGCCGACCAACGATTCTTTGCAGCGCATGGTGGCCAACACCCTTCCGGCGCTTGCCAATGCCAGGCTGGATTCGCTTACGGGTCGCACGGTGAGTGGAACGGTCAATTTACCCAGGATTTCGGCTGCCACACCGGAAATCATTCCTTCGCCCTACGTTTTCACCAATCCTTTTACGGGGCATATTAATATTGAGTTGCCCGGTATTCCGGAACATCAGTATGCAATCCGCTTTTTCGACGGCACCGATAAGCTGGTGCTGGATTTGGTGCGTGTTCCGGAAGCGACTGTGGTGCTTGATAAACGGAATTTTCAGAAGAAAGGCATTTTCCGGTTTGAAATCCTGCGCGACCAGAAGAAATGGGAGAAGGGCTATGTCTCGGTGTATTAAAGCGGTTGGGCGTAACGGCACGAAAGCCTGGATTTAGCCGGCGGCGGCGAAGTCTCGCGCAGGATTCGCCAACGGTACAGAGTGCTGCGCCGAGCGGGGACAGTCGCCCTTTGGGTCGTTAAACCGTATTGGGTTGTTACGGTTCGCCGCATAGTTGCTGATGCTAATTTGCGGTTTCGGATCCAGGTTCCATCTTCTGCCTAAACGGATATCATACTCCCAAAATAACGCCGTGCTGTGAGTGCCTTTTCCGGAAATTTCATTCTCTATTTCTTGTCCGTTGAACCCCGACAGGTACACACCTGCACAACTTTTTCCCCTTCCTGCCGGTGTCGCTGCGCTGCCCGCCCCAACCTGCAAAGGCCAGGCGGCATACTTGCGCGAGCGGGGTCGTTTTTAAACTTTATTATTTCGTCTATTGTGAATGTGTCTTCCGTTTGTTGGGGTTTCTGTTTTTAGCATAACCGCCAACGAATAGAGCTTGCCGAAGGCGGGAATTTTTAGCACAAAAGTTCAATTGAAGAACATCACCCGCCATTACGCCAATATCTTGTTAGCGGTTCGGCTTTTTGTTCTCCCAAGTTGTTTTTTCTAATTCAAACCAGTCTGTTAAGTCTCCTTCATAATCGAAAATTTCTTTAAAGTCAAAACCTAATTTAGTCAAAATATTTTTTGAATTTACGTTTTTAGGGTCTGTCATTGCAAAGATTTTGTCAATGTTTAAGTTCTTAAATCCATAGTCTAATATTGCGATTGAAGATTCAGTCGCAAAACCTTTTCCCCAATGTTTTTTCTTAAATCTGTATCCAAGTTCGTAAAAATCATTGTGATTGTTTAATGGTTGGTTAAAGTATTTTAGTCCCGCCCAACCAACACATTCGTTTGTCAATTTGTCAACAACAGCCCAACGAGCAATTCCATTTTCCTTGTATTGCTTTTTAAGCATTTCAATGGCTTTTGTTATTTCGTCAATTGATTTCACAGGATTATTTTCGATAAACAAATGAACCCCTGGGTCAGAGTCCATTTCAAATAAGTCATTTTCGTCTGTATATTCTAATTCTCTTAAAATTAGTCGTTCTGTTTCTATAAATGTTTTCATTTTGTCAAGACTTTCTTTTGCTCTGTGTCGTTCTTTAAGCTGACCACTAACACAAAGATAGCCGCAATAATTCCCCTCACAAAATCCTTCGCGAAACCCACTTAACCATCTCAAAATCAAGACTTTAACTCAAAGTGTAGCCCATTGCGGCAATACAGCTACTTACCGGGCAAATTTAGCTTGTCTAAAGGGCGGATAACCTTACCAATCGTCGCAGTACTCCCGTGCGTATAACGCAGTGTCGTCTTGATATCGTTGTGGCCCAAAAG
>DDEO01000137.1 GCA_002336725.1 Bacteroidetes bacterium UBA1952
GGCTTCAATCAACCCCAGCGCCTTGCTCACATTGTAGCCGCGCACAAACAGGATGCGGTAGATATTCTGAATCTGATTGATGGTCTCGGTGCTGTAGCCGCGCCGTTTCAGCCCCACGGAATTTACGCCTACATACGAGAGCGGTTCGCGGGCCGCCTTCACATAGGGCGGCACATCCTTGCGCACCAGCGAGCCGCCGGTTACAAAAGCATGGCTGCCGATGCGAACAAACTGTTGTACCGCCGTGAGGCCCGCCAGCACCACATAATCGCCTACGGTGATGTGGCCGGCCAGCGTGGTATTGTTGGAGAAAATACAGTGGTCGCCGATGACGCAGTCGTGCGCGATATGGCTATACGCCATAATCAGGCAGTTGGCGCCCACTTTAGTAAAGCCGCGGTCAGCCGTGCCCCGGTTGATGGTAACACATTCGCGCAGCGTGGTGTTGTCGCCGATATAGGTAAGCGTTTCTTCGCCTTTAAACTTGAGGTCCTGCGGAATGGCCGAGATAACCGCACCCGGAAAAATGCGCACATTCCGGCCAATGCGTGCGCCTTCCATGATGGTTACATTGCTTCCTATCCACGAGCCTTCGCCGATTTCTACGTTGTTGTGAATGGTGGAAAAAGGGTCCACACGCACGCCGGCATCAATCCGGGCTTCGGGGTGGATATAGGTAAGCGGGTGAATCATAAACAAGGAATAAGGGCGTTTAACCAACAGAAAACCAGCACTGCATTTCCGGAAAATATGCCTTTCAGTCTTAAAACGCAGACAAGGTAAATTTCCCCCAAATTAAAAAAGAAATCACTTTTTGTCCCGACGAACGATTTGGGCCACCAGGTCGGCTTCGGTTACGAGGCGATTGCCCACATAAGCCGCGCCGTGCATTTCGCAGATGCCGCGCCGGATGGGATTGGTCAGTTCCAGCTTCAGCAGCAGGGTGTCGCCGGGCAACACCTTGTGTTTGAATTTGGCCTTGTCAATCTTGATAAAATAAGTGTCGTAATTCTCCGGGTCGGGGATGTTGTTAAGGGCCAGAATGCCGCCTGCCTGTGCCAGTGCCTCAATCTGAAGCACGCCGGGCATCACCGGATTTCCGGGAAAATGACCCTGAAAAAACTGCTCGTTGAAGGTTACGTTTTTGAGCCCGACGACATGGCTATCCGACAGTTCAATGATTTTATCGACCAGCAGAAACGGAAACTTGTGGGGCAGCGATTTCTCGATATGGTTGATGTCATACACCGCCGGCTGATTGGGGTCGTATTGCGGCACGTCGCCCTGCCCTTTGTTCTTTTTGATAAAAGCCTTTATCTGCCGTGCAAACTCCACATTGGCCGCATGGCCGGGGCGGTTGGCAATGATATGAGCGTTGATGGGCACGCCCACCAGCGCCAGGTCGCCGATAACATCGAGCAGCTTGTGGCGGGCCGGCTCGTTGGGAAAATGCAGTTGCAGGTTGTTGAGAATGCCTTCCGACTTAACCTCCATCGAGGGCTTGCCAAACACCGTTGCCAGCCGGTCCAGTTCATCCTGATTCACGGGCCGGTCCACCACCACAATAGCATTGCTGAGGTCGCCGCCTTTGATGAGGTTGTTTTTAAGAAGATATTCCAGCTCGTGCAGAAAAGAAAAAGTGCGACAGGGCGCTATTTCTTTTTCAAAATCGCTCAGGTGGCGCAGCGCAGCGTGTTGGGTGCCCAGCACCGGCGAGTTGAAATCGATGAGCGTAGTAACGGAGTAATGGCTTGCCGGAACGGCGAGCATATCCACATTTTTCACCGGGTCGTAGTAGTGAATGTGGGTATCGAGGGTATAAACCACGCGCTTGGCATCCTGCTTTTGCCGACCGGCTTCGTTTAAAACCTTTACAAAAGGCATCGCCGAGCCGTCTATAATCGGGATTTCCGGGCCGTCAATTTCTATCAGCGCGTTGTCGATTTCAAGGCTGTAGAGTGCGGCCAGCAGGTGTTCGATAGTAGAGACCCGCGCTTCGCCGTTCACCAGCGTGGTTCCGCGCGAAGTGTCGGTTACAAAATCCACATCGGCCTTCACCGTCGGGCGGCCGTCCAGGTCCACCCGCTGAAAGCGGATGCCATGACCGGGATTGGCCGGCAGGATGTGGAGCGTAACCTGTGCGCCGGTGTGCAGGCCGGTTCCCGAAAGGGTAACGGCCTGTGCCAGTGTGTGTTGCTGCTGCGAGGGGGTGTTGGAGTATGTCTTGTTCAAACCAAAATCTTTTTAGAAAAAAGGGTTGCAGGAGGCCCCTGTTTCCGGAAAATAACGGTTATTTTCCGGGCTGCTGTTGTTCGAATGCCTGCATCAGCAGGGCTACTTTTTGTTCCAGTTGTTGGATTTGCCGCTGCATTTCCGGCAAATTTCTGTAAACGGCGGCGCTTTTCATAGAATTTCTATACTCAAAAGCCGGTGTACCGTTCCAAACCGTTCCGGCATCGGGCACCGATTTGGCCACGCCGCTTTGCGCATTGATGCGCGTGTTATCGGCAATGTGGATATGCCCGACAACGCCCACCTGCCCGCCAAACATACAACCGCTGCCGATTTTGGTGCTTCCCGAAATGCCGGTTTGCGCGGCAATCACCGTGGCGCGGCCAATCTCTACATTATGTGCAATCTGCACCAGGTTGTCGAGTTTCACGCCGTCGTGGATGTGTGTAGCGCCAATCGTGGCGCGGTCGAGCGTGGTATTCGCGCCGATTTCCACATCGTTGCCGATGACTACATTTCCGGTTTGCGGCACTTTCCTGAAAGAGCCGTCGGGCTGCGGCGCAAAGCCAAAGCCATCAGAGCCAATCACCACGCCGGCATGAAGCGTACAGCCTTCGCCGATTTCGCAGCCGTGATACACGCGTACGCCGGCAAAGAGCGTGGTGTCTTTGCCAATCTTTGCGCCCGCGCCCACATAGCAGCCGGGATAGATGCTCGCGCCCTCGGCCACCTCTGCGCCTTCGGCGATGTAGGAAAAAGCCCCGATGTAAGCCGAGGGATGCACCTGCGCATTCGCGGCCACAAAAGCCGGTTGTTCGACTCCTTTTTTCTTTCCTGCCGCCTGCATCTGCTGATACACTTCGAGCAGCTTTGCAAACGCGCTGTAGGGGTCGGCTACGGCAATGAGCGTAGCGGTTTCGGGGGCTTCGTGTGTCAAAAGTGCTTCTGCCACAATCACCACCGAAGCGCCGGTATTTTTGAGATAATGCTCGTATTTGGGGTTGGCAATGAAAGACAAATCGCCGGCAACGGCTTCCTCAATCTTTCCTATTTTGGTTACGGCTGCTTCGGGCGAGCCTTTTATTTTTCCGCCAAGGAGCGCGGCAATTTCGCGGGCCGTAAACTTCATCAGGGTTGGAGGTTTGAAGACAGAGATGCGCCGGCGCTAAAGCCGGACGTAGCAAATGTAATTTTTGACAATCGGCCCGGCAAATGCCGCATTCACCAGCGAGTCGTCGAGTTCGCTCAGCTCCACCGATTCGCCGTCTTTGAGGGCAATACGGATGTGTTCTTTATCCAGGTTATACATACTCGAAGACGTGGTGTCGGTGAAGACAAAATAAGGCAATTCGGCATCGCTCAGCCCGAGGGCTTGCTGCACCTGCTGCGTTTTTTCCTGCACTATATTTTCCGGAATTTCATCTTTGGAAAGCATCACTTTATAAAGGCGGCGCTCCATCAGCATCCGGCACAGGTGGCGCAGGACGCGGTCGTCGCAGCCTTGCCACACCTTCACCGAAGCCAGAATATCGCTGTCGTCGAGGCTGCAAAAGGTTTCCAGATGAAAAGGGTCTGCCAGGAAATCGGCCTTGTTGATGGCGTTATACAGAAAATGGCGCAGGGCGGGCGTGGCAAAAAGGTCTTTGCCGTCGCGGGCCAGCTCTTTGGCGCGCCGCAGGATGTTAATCAACAGTTGCTCCGCGCCGAGGACGGTTTTATGGAGATAGACCTGCCAGTACATGAGCCGCCGCGCAATGATGAATTTCTCCACCGATTGCACCGCTTTTTGCTCTACCAGCAGCTCACCGTCGCGCACGGTCAGCATTTGCAGGATGCGGTCATAGCCGATAACGCCTTCGCTCACACCGGTAAAATAGCTGTCGCGGTTGAGGTAGTCCATCCGGTCCACATCGAGTTGCGAAGAGACGAGTTGATGTAGAAAAGGCACCGGCGGAGTAGCCGAAAAGATGGCAATGGCGCGGCTGAGTGCGCCGTCCATTTCTTCGTTGAGGCGCTGCATGATAAGCTGCGAGAGCCACTCGTGGTTTACGCCGTCGGCCAGCACATATTCCAGCGCGTGGGAGAAAGGGCCGTGGCCAATATCGTGCATCAGGATGGCTAGGCGGGCCGCCGTGCAGTCTTCGTCGGCGATAGCGATGCCTTTGCCGCGCAGTTCTTCCAATGCCTTGCCCATCAGGTGGCAGGCACCGAGGGAATGCAGAAACCGGCTATGCACCGCGCCGGGATACACCAGATAGGCCATGCCCATTTGCCGGATGCCGCGCAGCCGCTGAAACCAGCGGTGGTCCATCACGGCCAGCACTTCCGGCTCCTTGAAGCGGATGAACCCATAAACCGGGTCGTTGATAATTTTTCCTTTCACAAAAAATGGCTATCGGCCTGCGGGAACGACAGGTTCCGTGGCGGGCGTTGCATCGTTATTGACCTCGGTCTCTTCAATATCGCGGTTATTATCTGCCGGAGATTGATTTTCGCTTCCCGGAACCGGCCCGTAGTAAGTGGCATCTTTGCCCCACATCACGCTGTTGGGGTCGGTTACATTACACTCGTCAAAGTTTTCCGGCTCGGTAAAGGTCTTTTTCTCATCCAGCCCCAGCCCTTTATCGGCATAGGCTTTTTTCATAAAAATAGACCAGATAGGCAGCGCGGCGGCGGCTCCCTGCCCCAGTGCCTCGCTGCGGAAGGAAAGAAAACGGTCGTCGCAGCCCACCCATGCGCCGGCGAGCAGTTCGGGAGTATAGCCAATAAACCAGGCATCGGCCTGACTGTTGGTCGTTCCGGTTTTGCCGGCGGCCTCCACCGTGAAGTTGTAGCGGCGGCGCAGGCGCGCGCCCGTGCCGTTGTCCACCACGCCCTTCATCATCTTCACCATTTTAAAGGCCGTAGAGGCGCTGATGATTTCTTTTTGTTCCGGCGTAAACGACTTGAGCAGGTTGCCGTTTTTATCTTCTATTTTGGTGATAAAAATCGGTTGGCTCTGCATTCCCAGCGTCGGGAACATCGTATAGGCTTTCAGCATTTCATAGAGCGAAATATCGGTAACGCCCAGCGCGATAGACGGATAGGGGTCAATCTTGGTGGTGATGCCGCATTTGCGCAGGAAATCCACAAAGCCTTCAATGCCCACCTGTTTCACCAGATACAGCGCCGCGTTGTTCACCGAGAGCGCCAGTGCTCTTTTCATCGGCATAGAGCCATATTTGGCGCCGCCGGCGTTGTAGGCCTGTTTGAGTCCGGGAAAGGTTTGCGGTGCCGTCGAGACATTGCCGCAGGGCGAGATACCGTTATCCACCGCCAGGCAATAGAGCAGCGGCTTGATGGTAGAACCTACCTGCCGCGTAGCGCGGGCATTGACATGGTCATACTGAAAATAATTATGGTCGATGCCCCCTACCCAGGCTTTCACTTCGCCGGTTTCGGGCTGCATCACCATAAAGCCCGATTGCAGGAACATCCGCGTGTATTTGATAGAATCCAGCGGACTGATGGTGGTGTCTTTCTGATGGCCGGCATTCTTCCAGGAAAACAGTTTTGTCTTCACCGGCTTTTTAAATTCGGCCAGAATCTGCGCGTCGGTCATGCCGCCTTCCTTCAGGTCGCGGTAGCGGTCAGATGCCTTCATAGCGCGTTCCAGCAGGGGTTGCTGTTTATTCCAGACGGCCAGGCTGCCATATCCGGACTGCGAGAAAAACAGCGGCTGAATGGCCGACAGATGTTCTTCCACCGCCTCCTCGGCATAACGCTGCATAGTGGGGTCGATGGTGGTGTAAATCTTCAACCCGTCTTTGTAGATGTCGTAGTTGTCGCCATTGGGTTTGTAGAGGTCTTTGGTTTGTTTGCGCACCTCGGTTTCCACAATTTTCCGGAAATAAGGAGCCAGTCCGTCGTGGTAGTCAATCTTATGATAATTGAGTACGATGGGCCGCTCTTTCAGGTCGGCAGCCTCTGAGGCATCCAGCCGGCCGGCCTTCACCATTTGGTCAAACACGGTATTGCGCCGCGACAGCGAGCGGTCGGGGCGGGTGCGCGGGTTATAAATCGTGTTGCCCTTGAGCGTACCGATAAGCACAGCGGCCTCTTCGGTTTTCAGCTTGTCGGGCGTTTTATTAAAGAACGTCAGCGAGGCGTTTTTGATGCCATAGACATTGTCGGGAAACGGAACCGTGT
>DDEO01000194.1 GCA_002336725.1 Bacteroidetes bacterium UBA1952
AAAGCACACAGGGGTTGGGCGTGCGTCCGGCGAGGTATTCGTCCACAAAATTCTGCACCACAAAGCCGCCAAATTCATCGCGGATGTCAATCACATAATGCGGAAAACCGTGGTCCACCGCCGCCTGCCGCGCGTCATTGAATGCGTCGAGGTTGCAACAGCCGGTTTCCTTCTTGCCGCTCGTGCCCACTGCCGTGGCATAATCCCAGGTTTTCATGGTAATGCCCACTACTTCGTAGCCTTCTTCGTGCAGCAGCAGGGCCGCCACGGTACTGTCGATACCGCCGCTCATCGCCACGAGCACTTTTCCTTTGTTTTTCATCATTTAATTTCCGGAAAAAGGGTCATTTTTCCGGGTCTGCAAAGGTAGTTTAGGGGCAGACGGCACGGGCGTTAAAAGATTTTTGATAATCAAAGGTTCCGTATTTTGTAGAGACCGGCCATAACTTGTCTCTACCGTTCTACGGTGTTTATAGAGGCATAGCCTGCCCCATAAACCCGATAAAAACGCAGCTTGCGCCGAACGGCGGGGAATGCATTTTACGGGTTTACCAAACGAGATTTTTGTTTTGCAGCAGCAAAAGGAAAGTCCCTGTTTCTTATCCACAGGAAGCACTTTCCGGGATCAAAGATGGAGAATGTCCGGCTCTACTTCCCTCTTCCCTGAAACAACACCCGAAAGGTATAGAGCATAATCTTGATGTCGAGCGCCAGCGAGCAGTTTTCGATATACAGCAGGTCGTAGCGCATCCGCTGAATCATCTCCGCTACGTTTTCGGCATAGCCAAACTGCACCATTCCCCACGACGTCAGGCCGGGTTTTACCTTGTGGAGATACCGGTAATGCGGGTGCGTCTGGGTGATAAGGTCAATGAAATGCTGCCGTTCCGGGCGCGGCCCCACGAGGCTCATGTCGCCTTTCAGGATATTAAAAAACTGTGGCAATTCGTCGATGCGCCATTTCCGCATGATGCGTCCCCAGGGCGTAATGCGCGGGTCGTCCTGCTTGCTCAATGCCGGACCGCCCGCTTCGGCATCCACATACATGGATCTAAACTTATAAATATAAAACGGCTTGCCGTGCAGCCCGATGCGCATCTGCCGATAGAAGATGGGGCCGGGCGAAGAAAGCCGCACTTTGAGCGCCGAAAACAACAGAAACGGACTCAGCGCCAGAATCGCCATTCCGGAAACGGTAACGTCTATCACTCGCTTACATACCCGCTGCCAGTCGGGCATCAGGTTGGGCTCCACGCTGATGAGAACGGCATCATAAACATTGGTCGTCTTCACAAAGCCGGAAAGAATATCATGCAGATCGGGCAGCATCCGCACCGTTACCGGCTTGTTGGAAAGACGCGTGAGCAGGTTGTCGATCAGGTGATGCTCCGCCGAATCGACGGCCAGCAACACCTCTTCAATACTGTGCCTGTCGATAATGGTCTCCAGCGCATCGATGCTGCCCAGCTGCGGCAGGTAGGCGCTCATGCCGTTGCCCTTCTCTTTTCCGGAATATACAAATCCCTGAAACAAATTCCCCAACACCACGGGGCTACCCGTAATTTGCTTGTAGAGATGAATGGCCTCGCTGTTGCCGCCTACAATCAGGGTGTTGAAGCCCACGCGTCCCCGGATGAGGTCTCTTTTCACCCGGTGCATCACCAGCAGGCGCAGCAGCAGTGTCAGCGATGTGTGGATGAGCAGATAGCGCCCCGTGCTGCCGATGAAGTATTGATAATTATCTGCGTCGTCGGCAAAGATGATCAGCGACACCAGGATGACTCCCAGAATGCAGCTTATCAGCGTACGATTTACCTCATGAAGCCGCGATTTCCGGTACGGGTCAAAATAAGTGCCGCACAAAGTGTACCAGCCCAGCCACAGGGCCGGAATGGCCACAAAGCCCAACCCCCAGTCGCGCGGCAACAGTAGATTCCAGGCTTCCCAAAAGCCCGACTTGCCCAGTGCGTCATAGCGATAAGCAAAAGCCAGCAGCCACGCGAGCGCCGCCGCCGTATAATCGGCAGCTACCCAGTAGCGAATAGCCTGATTTTTTTGCTTTACGGTGGGCATAGTCCGGCCTCCAGAGTCTTAAAACAAGACCACTTTTACATCGTCCACAATCACATAACCGCTCGTTGCACCATCGGCAGGAAAAATCTGAAAGGCAAGGTGAAAATTGGCCGCGCTGTTTCCCAGCTTGGAAATCGCCTGCTGCAAAGGGATGTAAATTTTATTGCGCTGCGGACTGGGATAGAGCGTCAGAAAATAATTGGGCTGCGTATAATTCTCGGCATAAATACCCACGCGCAGCCGTGCCGTACTCTTGTAATCCATCTCCAGCGCCGGTTCGCTATTGGTATTTACATACACAAATTTACGGTTCGTCGTAACGGTGGTCGTCAGCCCGGAAGAATCCACACGGAATTTTCCGGAACGGTGGCCGTCCAGCACCTCGGCAGGGTCGGTCGTGTTTTCTACCGGTGCGCCGCTCAGGCTTACAAAGTCATTGCTGTTTTCAAAATCTTCTACATAATAAAACTTCGATGATTCGGTGTAGCCGGTCGTCGGCGTGATAGCAATTGTTTTTCCGGGCGTGGCCGTCAGCGTGGTTTTGAAAGGCGTATAATGCGCATATTGCAACTGATAGCTAAACAACCCGCTATTGTCCACCGCCGGAAACAGGAGCAGTTCGCCGGCACCGGTAGCCAATACCGGAATTTTGGCCGGCAGATCAAAACCGCCGATATTCTTTCCGTTATACAGTGCAAAAACCGAGCGAATCTTATGCGTGGTGCCGCCCGTGTTGTCGGTGCGGGTGTTCAGAAACTGAAAAGAATCCACCTGCACATACGTCGGGATGCCCTCGGCGGGATTAATAATATTGCATCCGACACCACACAGCGCCAGCGAAATCAAAAACAGAACAGGTATTATACGAAAAGGCATTTCAGTCAGAATCCATTCCGGAAAACGGAGCGTTTTTTTGAGATGTTTTTAAGATAAAAGGGTTTGCTGCGCCAGGTGAATCTCCACCTGTTCCAACACCTGATGTGCCACTTCCATGGCTGCCAGCCCATCGGTGGCCGGCACCTTCACCGGCAGGTTGTAGCGAATGGCATCGGCAAAATCGGCCAGCTCGTCGCGGATCGCGTTGGACGGCTTCACATCCGGCATCTGCACCGAGATAATCCGGCTTTCGCCGCCCGGCAGGTCAATCGGAAAATCCAGCATTCCCGCCGCCGCGCCCGCTTCTTTCATGCGGATGACTTCCGTTTTTTTGTCCAGAAAATCAATGCCGATATAGGCATCTTTCCGGAAAAGACGCATCTTCCGCATCTTCTTCAGCGAGATGCGCGAGGTGGTGATATTGGCCACGCAGCCGTTCTCAAACTCTATCCGCGCCGACACGATATCCACTGTTGGCGACACCACCGCCACGCCCGAAGCACTCACCGATTTCACGGGGCTTTTCACCAGATGCAACACAATGTCGATATCGTGGATCATCAGGTCGTGAATCACCGACACATCGGCCCCACGCGGGTTGAACTGCGCCAGCCGGTGCGATTCAATAAAAACAGGCTGGGCTACGGCTGCATCGCCCAGCGCCCGCAGGGCCGGGTTGTAGCGTTCTACATGGCCCACCTGGCATTTCAAGCCTTTTTCTGCCACCTGCCGCACAATTTCGCGCGCTTCTTCGAGGCTTTGTGCCAGCGGTTTTTCAATAAAAAGATGTTTTCCGGCAGCAATCGCCCGCAGCGCCATCTCGTAGTGGCTCGTCGTAGTGGTTACAATATCGGCGGCATCGCAGGCTTTCAGCAGCGCAGCGGCATCGGTGTAGCGCGGAATCTGATACGCAGCAATCGTAGTAGCGGCCTGTGCATCATCGGGGTCATAAAAACCCACCACGCGCACCCCCGGAATATCCAGCCATTGTTGCAGGTGGATTTTCCCAAGATGACCGGCGCCAAACAAACCTATCTGAAGCATGATAATTTAGAATAAGAAAACGACCTTCCGGGGCTTTTAAAAAGCTTTTTACACCCTTAAAACGTGCCTTTTTCCGGAAACCCCCGCAAGTTAAGTTAAACGCACCTGAAGGACTTTTTCGTATAGCCCTTAACGCCCTATCGGTTTCCTCAATCCTCACAAAACAGTGCGCCTTTTCCTAAAAACAACTGCGGGAGATGTATTCTCTAAAATACCGGTTTGCTTTTGTAGGATGCCTCTACAAATTCTGCAAAGACATCCTACACGTGTATCATGCGCCAAAAAATTCTGCAAGGGCATTCTACACGTGTATCATGCGCCAAAAAATTCTGCAAGGGCATTCTACACGTGTATTATGCGCCAAAAAATTCTACAAGGACATTCTACACGTGTATTATGCGCCAAAAAATTCTGAAAAGGCATTCTACACATAATTTATGTCGTTCCGAAATTTGGAATGGCATTCTACAAATAATTACTGCCTCTATTTGTTGGTAATTCTGCCCCTCACAACAATCCCTCATCCGCAAAACTCAAATACCGGTTTCCGGCTACAATCAGGTGGTCGAGCAGCGTAATATCCATATAAGACGCGGCGGTTTTGAGTTGCTGCGTCAGTTTTTTATCGGCTTCAGAAGGATTTAAATTGCCACTCGGATGATTGTGTGCAATAATGATGCGCGGACAACCGGCCAGCAGCGCCGCCTGCAAAATCACGCGGATGTCGGCCACCGTGCCGGTAATGCCGCCCGTGCTCAGGATTTCGTGGCGCACCAGCCGCTGCGCCTGATTCAGAAACAAGACCAGAAACGCTTCCGTGTCGCGGTCGCGTAGCAAGGGAACAACCACTTCCGCCGTCTCGGCGCTGCTCTTAAAAACGGGCCGTTCCAACGCTTCGCCAATCTGCCGCCGCCGCCCCAGCTCCAGCGCAGCCGCCAGCGTAATGGCTTTTGCCGGGCCAATGCCCTTCACCTCGCAAAGACCTTTCAGGCCCAGCCGACCCAGTTCGTGCAGGTTGCCGCCGGCCAGCGCCAGCACATCGCGCGCCAGGTCGAGGGCCGAGCGGCGCGGCGTTCCGGTATTTATCAGAATGGCCAGCAGTTCAGCGTCGGAAAGGGCGGCGGCTCCTTTGGCCTCTAATTTTTCGCGCGGGCGGTCGTCTTCGGCCCATTGTTTAATCGGGTTGTTGGATTCCGGGTACATCTTTTATAAAAACATTTCGCGAAAGATAGCCGAAGCACGCCATTTATGCCAGCCCTGCGACCGGCGTACCTTCGCGGCCTGTTTTTGTTTCCCCAAAAAACCTTCTTTACCCGCAGTGATTTCTGCCCATTATCTGCCTCACGCGGCCACGCACCGGTTTTCGCCGTTGGTGGTGGATTACCTGAAAAATCCGGGCAGTTTCCGGAATTTCATCGCCCATCCACCCGATTTTTCCGGAATTGCACAGGCAATGGCGGCACGCCGCGCTTTCCCCACCGACCGCGAAGGGCTTTATGAAGAACTCAAACGGCAATATTCGGGAATGGAATTTCCGGAAAAAGTGGCTCAAAATCTGGCGTTGCTGCGCCATGAAAACACCTTTACGGTTTGCACGGCGCATCAGCCGACGCTTTTCACCGGCGCACTATATTTTGTGTATAAAATCATCCACGCCGCCCGTCTGGCCGATGATTTAAACGCGCGTTTTCCGGAAAATGACTTCGTTCCGGTTTTTTATATCGGCAGCGAAGACAACGACCTGGAGGAACTGGGGCATTTCAACCTCGGCGAAGAATCTTTTCAATGGGACGGCGGCGGGCAAACCGGTGCGGTGGGCCGCATGAAAACCGACGCGCTGCAACCGCTTTTAAACGAGGTTTTAAAGCGCCTTGGCCCGCCGGGAGAAAATGCCAAAAAACTGGCAGCGATGTTGCAGGATGCCTACGGAAAAGGGCGCACCATTGCCGAAGCCACGCGCCGGATTGTCAATAGCCTGCTGGGCGATTTCGGTGTGGTAGTGATTGACGGCGACAGTGCTTTTTTTAAAAAGAAAATGACCGCCGTTTTTGCAGACGATCTGTTTAATCACAAACCCTACGCACTGGTTACGGCGCAAAGCGAGGCGCTCGGCGAGCGATATGCGGCGCAGGCATTTCCCCGGCCCATCAATCTTTTTTATCTGGATAAAAATATCCGGCAGCGCATCGAGCAATCTGGCGACCATTGGGTTGTAACCGGGACTGATATTGGCTGGACGGAAGCCGAATTGCGGGATTTGTTGGAGAAATTTCCGGAAAAATTCTCTCCCAACGTGGTGTTGCGTGGCTTGTTTCAGGAAACCATTTTGCCGGATGTGGCCTTCATCGGCGGCGGCGCAGAGGTGGCCTATTGGATGCAGTTGAAGCCCCTTTTTGAGCATTACGGTGTGCCGTTTCCGGTCGTTGTGCTGCGGCAATCGGTGCAGTGGATAGACACCAAAACGCGGTTGTTAATGACAAAAACAGCGTTGGAAACGGAACAGCTTTTCCAAAATCCGGAGACGCTGCTTCAGGAATATACCCGCGCCCATGCCGTAACAGATTTATCTCTGGAAGCCATTCGTGAAAATATTGCCGCGCAATTATCGCCCGTTTTTGCCCGCGCCGCGCAGCTTGATGCAAGCCTGGAAGCCTATGGCACGGCACGGCAGAAGCAGATAGACCGCCTGATTTCCGGAATCCAAAAAAAGATTTTTCGGGCCGAAAAGCGCCGCCATGCCGTGTGGCACGACCGGATGCTGCGGCTTCAAAAAAACCTTTCCTTAGACAAAGGTTTGCAGGAGCGCCGCCTGACTTTTCTGGATTTCTATCCCGCTCTGGGCCGGGCTTTTCTGCAGGCACTCTACGACCATACAAAGTCCTTTGGCGAGGAATTTTTGATTTTAAAGACAGACGATTTGTAAGCAAACTGCTTTTACTTTGCAGACATGAAAAAACTTCTTCTTTCCCTCGTGGCTGCCTTTTCAGTAGCCGGTGCGGCACACGCGCAAAACATGGATGTAGGCCTGAAGGTGGGCGCAAATATTTCTCAACTCAACGGCGCATCCTGGGACGACGGCTACAAGGCCAATATTCTCGGCGGCGCTTTTGTGGGCTTCCGGGCGCTGCGGATGGGCGTGCAGGGGGAGGCATTTTTCACCCAATCGACCTACACCATCGGCAAGACAACGAAAGATTTTGCAGATGCCAACTTTAAAAACGCGGTGGATTCTGCGCGGGGCGGCAGCTTCCGCCTCAACGAGCTTTCGGTTCCGGTATTGTTTCAGCTAAAAGTAGCCGGGCCGCTGTGGTTGCAGGCCGGGCCGCAGTTTACGGCCATCCTGAGTGCTTCCGACAAAGACAACCTGCTGAAAAACCCGGACGATTTCTTTAAAAAAGCCTCCGTGGACGGCGTTGTCGGCGCACAGGCCATTTTGCCGTTTAAGTTGCAGGCCGGTGTGCGCTACGTGTTTGGCCTCTCCGGCATCAACAACGCGCAGGGAGTCGCCGACAGCTGGAAGCAACGCGGTTTTCAGATTCACATCGGTTACAGCTTTTTGTAGAGATTTTTTGAGTTCCTACAAAAACACCCGTCAGCTTAACAGCAAGCTGACGGGTGTTTTTGTAGGGCTTTCTTTTTCCGGAAATTTCCGGAAAAAGAAAGGTTTTTTTAAGGGCTTAATGTGCGTATTTGCTGCTTTGATTGACCGCGCCGGGGCAGCCGTATTTGGGACCGGAAGCGGCACACGATGCGGCTAGAATGCTGCACGTGGCAGCGGCCATCAGCACAAGGGCGAAGCGACGAAAAGAGGAAACAAGGCGCATAGAAAGAAGCAGGTAGGAAACCGGCAAAGACTACTTTTGCGCCGGATTCAGATAAAAAGGTTTCCTGCAAAAATAATGAAACGGGTTCATTTTATTGCCATCGGCGGCGCAATCATGCATCAACTGGCTCTGGCGCTCCAACGCAGCGGCGCGGTGGTCTCCGGCTCCGACGATGCCATCCACGACCCCGCTAAAACGGTGTTGCAGGAAGCAGGTCTTTTGCCCGAAAATTTCGGCTGGTTTCCGGAAAAAATTACGCCCGACATAGATGCCGTTGTCCTCGGGATGCACGCCAAAGGCGACAACCCGGAGCTGCTCCGCGCACAGGAAATGGGTCTGCCCATCTACTCGTTTCCGGAATTTATCTATCAGGCAGCAAAAGACAAAACCCGCGTGGCCATTGCCGGTTCGCATGGCAAAACCACCATCACGAGCATGGTGATGCACGTGCTGCGCAAGGCCGGAAAAGCATTTGATTATCTGGTAGGTGCGCGGCTGGAAGGCTTCGACCATTCGGTGCAGCTTTCCGATGCGCCGGTGATGATTCTGGAAGGCGACGAATACCCGGCGAGTGCGCTGGAGAAACGCCCGAAAATCTTCTTTTATCACCCGCAAATCACCCTGCTTTCCGGCATCGCCTGGGACCATATCAACGTCTTCCCGACCTACGAGAATTATTTTTCGCAGTTTGAAACCTATCTGAAAATGTTGGCCCCCGGCGCTACGCTGGTGTATAACGCCGAAGACCAAGAGGTTATCCGTGCGGTAGAAAACTACGGCGAGCATCTGCGGTGCATTCCGTATTTCATGCCGGATTATCGCTACGAAGACGGGCAGGCGTTTTTAGAGAAAAAAGACGGCACAGCAATCCCGCTGTCGGTTTTTGGCAGCCACAACCTGCTGAACCTGATGGGCGCAAAGGAAATCTGCGCCGCGCTGGGCGTGGATGATGCAAGTTTTTATAACGCTATTGCCGATTTCAGCGGGGCGGCCAAGCGTCTGGAAAAGGCTTTTGAAACCGAAAAAGTGGTTGCTTTCCGGGATTTTGCCCATGCGCCATCCAAGCTGAAAGCCACGCTCGACGCGGTGCGCGAAGCCTACCCCAACCGCAAGTTGATTGCGCTTTTTGAGCTGCATACGTATAGCAGCTTAAACAAGGATTTCCTCGCCCAATACGCCGACAGCATGGCCGCCGCCGACGCAGCACTGGTGTATTTCAGCGCCCACGCGCTGGAACTCAAACGCCTCGCGCCGCTGCAAAAAGAAGTGGTTCACGAAGGTTTTGGCCGGGCTGATTTAGAAGTTTTTGATGAGGTAGCGGCGTTGCAGGCCCGTGTAAAAACTTTGGTAGAAACGTCCAACGAGCCGGTTTGCCTGCTGTTGATGAGTTCGGGAACGTTTGAGGGCACGGACTGGAGTGTGGTTGGACGCTGAAGCTGTTGGACAGCCGTTCCGGCGTTGGACGCTTCGCCGTTGGAGCCTACGGCTTGGAAGCACTTCGTGCGGTTGGACGTTTCACGTTGGAGCCTACGGCTTGGAAGCACTTCGTGCGTTGGAGCCTACGGCTTCTACCGTATATTTTTGGGTAAAAAAGCCGAAGGCTCCAACCGCTTTAGCGTCCAACAGCGAAGCAGTCCAAGCGAAGATCCAACCGCTTTAGCTGTCCAACAGCGAAGCAGTCCAAGCGAAGATCCAACCGCTTTAGCGTCCAACAGCGAAGCAGTCCAAGCGAAGTTCCAACCGCTTTAGCGTCCAACAGCGAAGCAGTCCAAGCCGAAGGCTCCAACCAAAAATAGCAAGCGTTATTTTTGCACCATGCAGCCGTACCTTTTGTACTCCGACGGGAAGGGAAATATTTTTGAAGACACCTCGCTCTATGTGGTGGGGCGCACCGGCTGGGATGCCATTCCGGTGGAAGAAGAGGCGTGGATTCCGCTGCCCGAAGGTGGAAATCTGTACGAACTGCCCGGACGCCGTGGCATTGGTATTGACGTAAAAACGGGCGAGATGCGGCTCTGCGAAAAAGGCTGGGCCGTGGCGGCTTTTATCCCGCCGGCGCACACCGGTTTTTACCTCGCTGCTTTTGAAACCGGCCCCGATGCCCCAACGCTGCCGCTTTTCTGCTACACCGCAGCGGGCTTTTACAACGACGGCTTTTATGTGCCGGCGCGGCGCATCGAACGCGACATCCGGCAGGAAGCCGCCGGTTATAATGAAGATTTGGTAGAAAGCGGGATTAAAACCCTGACCGACGTTTATCCGCACAACCGGATTGTGCAGCACTTGGCCCATACCTGCGCCGAGAAATACGAGTGTCCTGCCGCGCGGAATTATTTTCTGGGCCGCTGGGAATGCCCCATTCCATCGTCGCCGGCGTGCAACTCCAACTGCGTCGGCTGCATTTCCTTTCAGCCCGAAGAAGAAAGCATCACCTCGCCGCACGACCGCATTTCCTTTAAACCCACCGCCGCCGAGATTGCCGAATATACCGTGCCGCACCTGGAAACAGCGCCCTACCCGTTGGTTTCGTTTGGGCAAGGCTGCGAGGGCGAGCCGCTCCTGATGGGGCCGGTTTTGGAAGAAAGCATCCGCGAAATCCGGAAACACACCCAAAAAGGCAGCATCAATATCAACACCAACGGCTCCAAACCCGATGTGGTGGAACGGCTGATGAAAGCAGGTCTGAACAGCATCCGCGTGAGCACCAACTCGCTGCAACCGGAGCTTTATACCAAATACTACCGGCCAAACAACTACGTTTTTGAGGACATCATTGAAAGCCTGCGCGTGGTGAACCGCATGGGTGGCTGGACATCTATCAACTACTTTGTGTTTCCCGGCGTTACCGACAGCGTGGCCGAATATGAGGCGCTGCGCGAAGTCATTCAATCCACCAATCTGAACATGATTCAGTGGCGGAATTTCAATATCGACCCCGACTGGTATCTGGGCCGCATGGGCATCACCGATCCGGGCGAAATCCTCGGCATGGGCCAACTGCTCGACGTGCTTCAGGAAGAATTTCCACACCTGAAATACGGCTATTTCAACCCGCCGCGCGAAAGAATGGCCGACTATGACAACGCGTTTGCCCATTGACGACATATGTCATGGTTCATGTTTCATGTTTCATGGTTGATAGTTGTTGATGGGAGTTGATGAGGGTTGATGAGGGTTGATGAGGGTTGATGAGGGTTGATGAGGTCGGATTAAAATGCAGGCGTTCGGCGAACCCCGCAAAATGCGTGGGCTCGTCGGATTATGATGCAGACGTTCAGCGAAAGCTGCGCTTTCGTCGGATTATCCTGCAGGCGTTTGGCGAAAGCTGCGCTTTCGTCGGATTATCCTGCAGGCGTTCGGCGAAAGCTACGCTTTCGTCGGGTTATGGTGCAGGCGTTCGGCGAAAGCTGCGCTTTCGTCGGGTTATGATGCAGGTGTTCGGCGAAAGCTGCGCTTTCGTCGGGTTATGGTGCAGGCTGTGCCTGCATAAATAACAGCAGAAATAGCCTTTACACTAGACTGACATCTCGCGAACCACGGGCGTTTTTATGAAATCTGGTGCGTTTTGCGTTCTTAACTTCATCCGGTCATTGAGCCATTGAGAAATTGAGCTATTGAGCTATTGAGCCATTAAATTAACTATGCTAACTGCATCCATCCCCGACGATAAACGCCCCCGCCAACTCAAGGCGCTGGGCCTTACACTGGGCATCCACGCACTGCTGCTGCTGATATTTTTTGGGGTGCGCTATGCCGCGCCCGCGCCGGTGGCGCCGCCCGCCGAAGAGTTGGGCATGGAAGTAAATCTGGGCAGCAGCGCCGACGGCTACGGCACCGAACAACCGGAAATCATGGGCGACCCAAGCCCCTCCCCGGCCCTCCCCGAAGGGGAGGGAGCGCCTGCTGACGAAGCGTCTGAGCCGATTACAGCTTCGCCGTCCAACGACCCGGATGCGGCGGAGATAACACCCAAGAAAGAAACCGTAAAGCCCATAACGCCCAAGCCGCCGACACCAAAACCGCCTACGCAAACAACGGCGAAGGCCAACACGCCCACAGAAACAAAACCTGTTACGACGAAGCCCACCGAAGCGCCGCGAAAAGCCAAAGTGCTCTTCCCGGGCAGCACCGGCACGGGCGGCAACGGCGCACAACGTGATGTGGCCGGCGGCAGCGAGGGCAATACGTTTGGCAGCGGCGACCGCGGCGTACCGGGCGGCACACCGGGCGCGAAGAACTACGAAGGCAGTCCGGGACGCGGCACAGGCGGCGTGAATCACACGCTTTCGGGCCGGACGATTATCGCGCCGCGATTAGAAGGTAATTTCCGGAATGGCGGCACGGTGAAGATGCGCGTAACGGTCAACCGTGCCGGAAATATCGTGAACAGTTCGGTCCTTTCGGGCAGCGGCGAGCTGGTGCCGATAGCGAAAGAGAAATTGCAGCAAGTGCGCTTCTCGGCTGCGCCCGACGGGCCGGTAGAGCAGTTTGGAACGGTTACGTTTGTGTTTAAAACGGGCGCGTAGGGCTGGCAAGACAAAAGATTAAAGACGAAAGACAAAAGAGGAATAGCGCCGGCTGCCTTTCCAATAATCGTTGCCTTGCAGTGGCGGGAAGGCTTTTTGTTGTACTTCAATCCTCTGTGGAACGCTGTGCCTTCTCTGTGCACTCTGTGTCCCTTATTCACATGTTTTTGTAGTATGTAGCGAAAAGCTGAAATGCAGCCGAAGCGCACAAAACGTACGCGCACAACACAACCCTGCGACCGAACTTCGCGGGCTAAAAAACAACCGTTTCTGTGGCTTCTCACCCGCGCTACGCCCCAACGCTGGACTATCTCTTTGCCCAACTGCCGATGTATTCGCGCATCGGGGCGGCAGCCTACAAAGCTGACCTTTCCAACACGCTGGCATTGTGTGCGGCGCTGGGAAACCCGGAGCGGAAATTTAAAAGCATTCATATTGCGGGCACCAACGGCAAGGGCAGCACAAGCGCGGCGCTGGCGGCGTTTCTGCAAGCGGCGGGCTACAAAACCGGCCTTTATACCTCGCCGCATCTGGTAGATTTCCGGGAGCGCATCCGTATCAACGGCGAGTTGGTTTCGCAGAATTTTGTGGTGGATTTCACCGACCGAGTGAAGCCGCTGATGGAGACCCTTCAGCCCTCGTTTTTCGAACTAACGGTGGCGATGGCGTTTGAATGGTTTGCGCAGCAGGAAGTGGATATTGCCGTGATAGAAACCGGCCTCGGCGGGCGGCTTGACAGCACCAATGTGATTATGCCGGTGCTTTCCATTATTACCAATATTGCGCTGGACCACACAGCAATTCTGGGCGAAACACGCGAACTGATTGCGGGCGAAAAAGCCGGAATTATCAAGCCCGGCGTACCGGTAGTGATTGGCGAAAATGACCCGGAAACGGAAGCTATTTTCCGGAAAAAAGCGGCGGCGGAAGGAAGCGAGGTGGTGTTTGCGGGAGATTTTTGGAGCCTCACTGGTGTCGCTCCGGCCCCTCTCAGCCTCACCCCCGGCCCTTCTCTCCCGACCTGCGGTTGGGACACAGCGAAGGAGAGGGGTGACAGTGTAACGTATTCTGCTGCACCGGAAGCCCCATTTGCCGGGAATGGTGCTTTTTACGTTGCACAAAACAAACACAACGGACAAGAGATTTCTTTTAAAACTTCACTTTCCGGAAATTACCAACGGCAGAATCTGGCGACGGTATTTACGGCGGTTGATGTGCTGGCGAGACTGGGCTTTGCTGTTCGTGTGGAAGACGCGCCGGAAGCACTGGCCGATTTAAGCCGGCAGGGACTTCGCGGGCGCTACGAGGTGTTACAGAAAAAGCCGTTGATAGTGGCCGATGTGGCGCACAACCCGCAGGGATTAGCAGCCGTTCTGGGACAATGGACACGCGAGGTTTCCGGCAATGGCCACGTGGTTCTGGGCTTCGTGCGCGATAAAGACGTGGCCGCTGCTTTGGAGCTGTTTCCCAAAGACGCACAGTATTATTTCTGCCGCGCCGCTGTGCCACGCGCATTGCCGGTGGAGGAACTGACCGAGATGGCCGCAGCAGCCGGGCTTTCCGGAAAAAGTTACGGCAGCGTAGCCGAAGCGGTAGAAGCGGCGCGGGAAGTGCTGGGCGAAAAGGATTCGCTGTTGATAACGGGGAGCTTTTTTGTGGTGGGGGAAGCGCTGGGGGATTTGTGAGATAAACTGCCTTTCGCAGACTTCACGAGACAAAATAGAGTCTTTATCTTCATTGCATGAAAAATCCGGAAGCGATAAAAGAGCTGGCGCGGCAGCGCCTGAAGGAAGCTGAAGTGCTTTTCAAAAATGGGATGTGCGACGGAGCCTTCTACCTTGCCGGGTATAGTGTAGAGCTGATGCTAAAAGCAAAAATCTGTGAGCGGCTGGGGATTCCTAACCTGTTTGACGAGACGGATGCGGGTGTCAATTCCATCAAAGGGATTGGCGAAATCCGGAAAGTACTCAAAACACACAACCTTTTTACACTCCTGATTTTTAGCGGTCTCAAGGTAAAGTTCGATGCAGACAAAGCCACAGACAAAAACCTTGCGAAGGCAAACTCCCTTTTATTTAACGCTTGGGACGAGAATGCACGGTACAAACCCTGCGGTTATATGCTGGACAAAGACGTGGAAATAATGGTAAATTCGCTTTCAGGCCCCAATGGTATTTTGACATGGATAGAAAACAACTAAAAGCGCTTTTGCAGCCTTTCCGGGTAAAATGCGCTGAGGCGGGAAAACCCCTCACGGATATTTGTGTGGAAGAAGCGTTTCCGGGCGATAGTACCACTTCCTATATTATTCAGGTGAAGGCACCCTGGGTGGACGATATGTATTGCTCCGAAGCGCTCGATTTCCTGTTTGACAGGCTTTGGGAAACAACAGACGAAGAAACCCGAAAGAAGGTTTTCTCCATTCAGGTTCTGGACAGCGAAGACGAAATTCACTGTCAGCCGCAAGCTCTTGGCCAGAGTCAATAACGACATTTCCCCAAAGCCGCGCTTGGAGCCGGCGGGACTGCAAACTCAGCAGCAAACCTATAAGGTTTCAAAAACCTTATAGGTTTTTCCGGAAATTCTTCCCTTAAACCCGCCATTCGGCAATCAGAAAAGTAGGGGCTTTGAGGCCGGCGCTTAAAGCAGCTTCCAGCCATTCTATCTGGCCCGGGCGGATGCGGTCGCCGTTTTGCTTTTTCAGCTCTGCAAAAACAAAATGGTCATCGCAAAAGGCGACCACATCAAAGCAGCCGCTTTTTGGGCCGCCTTTGATTTCATAGATTCTACGAATTGCCTCCGATATTTTAGCATCCGGAACAACCGGCCCGGAAAGGCATGGCAATCGCTGCCAGTATTTCTTCCGGTAGGTATCTACCCAAACGCCCGTGTAACCCTGGCGCTCTAAGAGCCGCAGCACCAGCAATTCGGCAAACAGCGGTTCGTCATTTAGAGCCAGGATTTGCTTTCCGCCGTAGGTGTCAAATTCATGCGGGCCGGGCCAAGTTTGAAAAACAAAATGGTATTTGACTACAGAAATCAGTTTTCCGCCCCTGGAACGCAGCGTCTCGATGGAGCTATTTGTCTGGCCTAAATTCATCTTTATCAAAAGGCTTCGCGGCAGTTGAGGTTCTCCGCTCTTTGCAGCAACCCTATAAGGTTTCAAAAACCTTATAGGTTTTTTTGTCCCGCAGCCCTTACCGTTCCGGCACTTCCGCCAGCACGGCCTGCAAAAACTTCCAGAATTTCTGCACCGAACTGATTTGTGCTTTCTCGTCGGGGGAATGCGCACCGGTAATGTTGGGGCCAAAGGAAATCATTTCCATTTCGGGGTATTTGCCGCCGATAATGCCACATTCCAGCCCGGCGTGAACGGCATCCACATGGGCCGGTTCGCCGAAAAGTTCTTTATACACGCGGCTGCAAAGGCGCACAGCCTGCGAATCGGGCTGCGGTGTCCAGCCGGGATAATCGCCCGTGAACGCAACCGATGCGCCGGCGAGTTGCAGGGCCGCTTCTATCGCGTGGGCCAAATCCCATTTCTCCGAATCCACCGACGAGCGGGTGAGACATTGGACCGAGAAACGACCGTCGCCCACAAGCACCCGCGCCAGGTTGTTGGAGGTCTGCACCAGTCCGGCGATATCGGGACTCATCCGGTAGATACCATTGGGAAGTGCATAAATCACCCGCAGTATTTTATCCTGAAAATCCTGCGCCAGAACTGCCGTCGGGGACGCAATAGGCTCCATATCTATTTTCAAATCCGGGTCAGTGGTGGCGTATTCCCTTTGCAGCGTTTCGGTTTCTTCAGAAAGGAGTTTTTCGAAAGCGGCGGCATTCGTTTTCGGCACAACCACAATTGCTTTGGATTCGCGCGGAATGGCGTTGCGCAGTCCGCCGCCGTCGATGCCCGACACGCGCAGGCCGCATTCGTTGGCGGCGCGGTAGAGCAGGCGGTTCATCAGTTTGTTGGCATTGGCCCGCCCCAGGTGGATGTCGCCGCCGGAGTGGCCGCCTTTCAGCCCCGAAACAAAAATCCGGTAGCCCTGCACGTCGCCGGCGGGCGCTTCGGCAGCGTAATTTCCGGAACCGGTTACGTCCACGCCGCCCGCGCAGCCGATGGTCAGGTCGTCGTCTTCCTCGGTGTCGAGGTTCAGCATCATGGTGGCTTTCAGGATGGCGGGTTGCAGTTCTTTTGCACCCGTCATGCCGGTTTCTTCATCTATGGTAAAGAGTGCTTCCAGCGGCGGGTGCGGAAGGTCTTTTGCCCCTAAAACAGCCATGATAGCGGCCACGCCTACGCCGTTATCCGCGCCCAGCGTGGTGCCTTTGGCCTTCACCCAGTCGCCGTCTACATACATCCGGATGCCTTCGGTGGCGAAGTCAAAATCCACATCGGCGTTTTTCTGCTGCACCATATCTATATGGCCCTGCAGCGCCACTGTTTGGCGGTTTTCCATTCCGGAAGTAGCGGGCTTGCGGATGATGACATTGCCCGTGGCATCCTGCATCGTCTCCAGGCCGAGGCTTTCGCCAAATGCCTTCATAAACGCGCTCACGGCTTCTTCGTGTTTAGAGGCACGCGGAATGGCGTTGAGATCGGCGAAATGATTCCAGAGCGATTGCGGGGCGAGGTTGCGGATGTCCATAGAAATTGGTTTTGGGATGTGGGAAGTTAGGGAAGAATTGGGGAGGAACGCGTGTCCATATGCCTGCCAGGGTGCAGATGGGCGTGGTGTATATTTCTGACTTGTGCGTAATGCGCCAACATACCTTATCCGTTACACAATCACCGGGTAAAAGCTTATTTTTGACAAAACGAACAGCATGAATTTACCATCCCAACAGATAAGCCTTGCTGACTATTACTTCGGATTTCTGAAAGACCTGAATGCAGCCAGCAAACTTGACCTTATTTCAAAGCTTTCGCAGTCCTTGAAAAAAGGCGCTGAGGCACCCGAAGTATCGCTGCAATCGCTCTTTGGCGCTTACCAATCAGAAGAAACAGCGGACGAGATTATTGAACGACTTCGGACATCAAGAGTGTTTAACCGAAACAGAGAGACCTTGTGAAAAAGTATTTGCTGGACACAAACATCTGCATCTACTTCATAAAAGGCCAATATGAGCTTAACAAGAAAATAGCTGCGGTAGGCGAACAAAATTGCTTTATTTCAGAAATGACGGTTGCTGAACTCAAGTATGGAATTGAGAACAGTAATACCGTGGAAGCCATGCGAAAAATTGTAGAAGCTTTCATACCAAAATTCTTTATCATCCCCGTTTACAACTCATTGGACATTTACGCCAGGGAAAAAGCAAGGCTTAGAAAACAAGGGCTGATGATTGACGACTTTGACATCTTGATCGGCGCCACTGCTATTGCAAATGATATGGTCATGGTAACGAACAATGTTGCTCATTTGAGCCGGCTTGACAACATCACGATTGAGGACTGGACGAAACTCGCAAAACGATAGCACTTCTGCTTTGAAGCGTTGGCATTTATTGGGAGAAAGCTACCTCCGGATGAAACCGTAAAAGGCAAAACAACCTGCCCCTACGCCTCTTCCTTCGGCAATTCAAAATCTTTATTCAGTTCTTCGATATAGCCCAGAATATCTTTCCGGCCCAGAAATTTTACCGAAGAACTCATAAACGAACGTGGAATAAACTCCCATTCTTCGCGCATCTTATTGATAAACGCCTTGGCGTTCATGTTGGCTTCGCGCTGCGTTACCTTGTCGGCTTTGGTAAAAATCATGTTAAACGGCACTTCCCACTCGCCCAGTTGCGCCAGAAAATCGAGGTCTATCTGCTGCGGACGCAGGCGGCTGTCGAGCAGTACGAAGATGGTCATCAGGTTGGGGCGTTCGCGCAGATAGCCGGCAATCATTTTTTGCCAGTTGGCCCGCTGTGCCTGGCTCACCTTGGCATATCCATAGCCAGGAAGATCCACCAGATACCAGTTTTCGCGCACGCCCTTTTCGTTCTCGCTTTCGATTTCAAAATGGTTGATAAGCTGCGTTTTGCCGGGTGCTGCCGAGGTTTTGGCCAGTTTGGAATTGCGGGTCAGCATATTAATCAACGAGGATTTGCCCACGTTGGAGCGACCAATAAACGCATACTCCGGGCGGTCGGGCCGGGGGCAGAGCGCCGCGTTGGGAGCAGAAATGAGATACCGCGCGTTGCGAATTTCCATAAATACCGAAAGGGGAAGGTGTAATTTTGAAGCCGATGCAGACTTCCGCAAAAAACGAGCACGATGCCATTGTGCCCGATGAATCGTCAAAGCTAAGCAAGACCGAACAGGTGGCCGAAATGTTTGACGGCATTGCGCCCAAATACGACTTTCTGAACCATACGCTCAGCATGGGTATCGACCGTGGCTGGCGCCAAAAAGCCATCGAGAGCCTGAAGGTGTGTAATCCTCAAACCATCCTCGACGTGGCCACCGGAACGGGCGACCTTGCCCTGCTGGCAACCCGCGAAACCGGTGCGCAAATCACCGGTGTGGACATCTCGGAAGGCATGATGGACGTGGGCCGCAAAAAGGCCGCTACCGGAAATCTTTCCGGAAAAATCTCTTTTCAGTGGGGCGACAGTGCGGCGCTGGGCTTCGCCGACAACGCCTTCGACGCGGTGATGTGCGCCTATGGCGTACGCAATTTCGAGCATCTGGAACGCGGGCTTTCAGAGATGTGTCGCGTGATGCGCACAGGCGGGCGGCTGGCCATTCTGGAGTTCTCGAAGCCCACAATGCCGGTCGTGAAGCAGGTTTTCGGGTTTTATTTCCGGCATATTCTGCCGCGTTTGGGCAATCTGGTTTCCCGACATGGCCGGGCTTATACCTACCTGAATGAAAGTGCTATGGCGTTTCCGGAAGGCGAAAATTTCCGGAAAATCCTGGAAGGCTGTGGCTTTAAGGAAGTAAAAGTGCGCCCGCTGACCTTTGGGATTACCACGCTTTATACGGCAACAAAATAGTTTCTTTTTAGGAAAAAAAGGAACGCGGAGCAAACGGATTTTTACGGATAGCCACGGATTTTTCCATAAAAAACCGGCCTTTCCTTGGGAGAAAAGCCGGTTGAAAAAATCTCCGGACAACCCTTCGTGTCCATTCGTGCATTCGTGGCAAAACTTCCGGACAACCCTTCGTGTCCATTCGTGGCAAAATTTCCGGAAAACCCTTCGTGTCTATTC
>DDEO01000239.1 GCA_002336725.1 Bacteroidetes bacterium UBA1952
TGGCTGATTTTGGCCGACATAAACAACATCGCCGAAGTGTTGGGGCAAGCCGCTACACACGCGCCACAGCCGATGCAGGCAGCGGCAGCGAAAGATTCATCGGCGCGAGCTTTTTCAATTGGCAGCGAGTTGGCATCTACGGCATTTCCGGTATTGACCGACACATAGCCACCCGCCTGAATCACACGGTCGAAAGAAGAGCGGTCGGTAACGAGGTCTTTAAGGATCGGAAACGCAGCGGCGCGCCACGGCTCAATGACGATGGTATCGCCGTTTTTATATTCGCGCATATGCAACTGGCAGGTCGTGGTGTGATGCCAGGGGCCGTGTGCGCGTCCGTTGATGTACATCGAACACGCGCCGCAGATGCCCTCGCGGCAGTCGTGGTCGAAGGCTACCGGCTCCTGCCCCTGGGCCACGAGGCTTTCGTTGAGTACGTCAATCATCTCCAGAAACGACATTTCCGAAGAAATATTCTGGACGGGATAGGTCTCAAACCGGCCGGCGGTGTTTTTATTTTTCTGACGCCAGATTTTGAGGGTCAGGTTCATGTTGTAGTGTTCCATATCGCTGCGGTTGTTTTAGGCTAATTTACTCAACGGTGGACTTGTCAAAAGAAACAAACGTTTCGGTCATCTGTTGACTTCGCCGCTTTACATGTCCTTGGTAAAGCTTTTGAAGTTTTTGATACTCCCGGTCAATAATAACGCTTGCGGGTACTTTACTGGAAACAATGCGGCCCTCTATTGAAATGTTCAGGGATTTTAGCATTGCATGGCAAGCGGTAAGCTGTTGTATAGCGTGGGCAAACGCTTCTCCTTTGGTTTCTACGACAACCACTTTCTCCCGACGGAGGTTTTGTTTTTCGGAGATAAAAAAGAACGCATCGCCGATTTTGTGGGTAATGTTTTGTTGCTCTTTTAACTTGTCCGCGTTCACCTTTTTACTTTCCAGATTGCTATCCTTCAGGACAAGCCGGTACACCGCCTTTTCTCCTTTTTGAATCATAGGGTGCCTGGTGTCCAAACAACTTTCAAAACGTTTCCAGCTATTGGGCATACTTAATTTCGCAGAGGTTATCGTAAATCGCGTTAATCCGGTTAGAAACCTCGTCAATTTCTTCGGCCTGAATAAGTCCGGTTTCGCTGTCCAGGATGTTTTGACAGGTACCGTCGTTCAGCAACCGGTATGCAGAAACATCTTCACTCTTTAGCCAATACTTCTCGTTTAGAACAGCGTTGGTTTCTTCCGGATTGATAGAACCGGTTTGGCTTGCCAGAATGCAGTTGTTAATTGCAGTCAGTATATAAGGACTGTGGGTTGCAATCAGAATCTGGTTTTCCGTCTGGTTAAGGTTGAAAATCAGATACTGCATCAGGTGGTGCTGCGTCGTCGGGAAAAGGTTCAGTTCCGGTTCTTCAATGATAAACGTCTTTTTTCGTTTCCGGATTTGGGTGTAGTACTCCATCAGCAATACAATCGGCACAACGGATTGGTAGCCGCTGGCGGCATTTTGCATTTTATGATATTGCTCTGTTCCAATTTTTCGAAAATAGCCGATACCATTCTCATTTTTGTACTTAATACCTAAAGGTTCGATTGTAATATCTTCGCTAAAGACACGCGCTGTCCGATCTATATTTGCCAAAAAAGCAAATAAATTATCCGACATATATTCAACAGAATTCTTTCCTAAGGAGAAAATTGACTGCAAATTCCTTTCAGCGTAGATATACAAAGCATCATCCCAATAGGCATCTTTAAAGCCAGATACTTGTTCGTAATAGTCAAACAAATCGTCTTTTTCTGATGCGCCCACCTTCTCTATCCACTCAAAAAACTTTTTCAGCGGTTGAGAAGTGGGGGTAACCTCTGTGTGCATTAAAGTATATTCATCCCAATCCGCCGCGCTTCCCCTGCGCTCATCAGCGTGTTCAACACTATCGCGCCAATCAATTTTACTGGCGATGGTGTACCCTTCAGAATAATAGGCTAAGTAAGAATCCTGATTAATAAAACCACCCATCCCAAAGTTCAACATTGATTCATAAAACGACTCAATATTATTCCCGGCGGGATTTATGCTTTCAAAATCCTTGCACACCGCCAGCAACTTCCCGAGCGTACTTTTCCCCGTTGCCTGCTCTCCAATGAGAACAGTCAGCTTCCCGAGCCGGATGTCCATGTCCTTTATCGGGCCGAAGTTTTTGACAACAAGGCGCTCTTCCAAAATTTCCGGAAATTTTTTCTACTTATAGCTCCGCGCCGTCAGATGCACCACTTCAAAGTTCAGGTCTTCTTTGTGCAACACCGGCTCGGCGTTTTCGCCCGTCCATTCCCAGGCAGAGACAAAGGTATATTGGTCGTCCTGACGCAGCGCCTCGCCTTCCGGTGTCTGATATTCCTCGCGGAAGTGGCCGCCACAGCTTTCGTTGCGGTTCAGCGCGTCAATGCACATCAGCTCGCCCAGCTCCAGGAAGTCGGCCACGCGACCGGCTTTTTCCAGTTCGGGGTTCAGCTCGCCTGCTTCGCCCGGCACAAACACGTTGCTCCAGAAGTCCTGCCGCAGCGCCCGAATCTCGCGGATAGCTTCCTGCAGGCCCTGCGCGTTACGCGCCATGCCGCATTTGTCCCACATAATCTTGCCCAGCTGCTTGTGGTAGGATTCCACACTACGCTTGCCTTTTACGTTCAGCAGGCGGGTAAGGCGGTCTTGCACGCGCTGATGCGCTTCCACAAAAGATTTATCCTCCAGCGAAATCGGCTTTGTGGCAATCTCGTCGGCCAGGAAGTTGCCCAGCGTGTAAGGAACTACAAAATAGCCGTCGGCCAGGCCCTGCATCAGCGCGCTCGCGCCCAGGCGGTTGGCACCGTGGTCGGAGAAGTTGGCCTCGCCGGCGGCATACAGGCCGGTGATCGAGGTCTGCAGGTCGTAGTCGACCCACAGCCCGCCCATCGTGTAGTGCACCGCGGGGTAGATCCGCATCGGCACTTCGTAGGGGCTCTCGCCAGTGATCTGGGCGTACATGTCGAAGAGGTTGCCGTACTTCTCCTCGATGGCCGCCCGGCCCAGGCGCTGGATCGACTCGGCGAAGTCGAGGTAGACGCCGCGCCGGAAATCGCCGACCTTGGGGCCGACGCCGCGACCCTCGTCGC